>QIKT01000102.1 GCA_003233095.1 Oceanospirillales bacterium
CCTTTATTCGATTCGAGTCTGATCAATCGCCAGGCCTGGGGGGCGTTGGATGTGACTCTGGGCAACTGTGATCGGGGCAGGGTGAAACTATCAGGGCCTTTCGCCTGACTATGGCGCTGGGACCGTTCTGATCAGCCGATTGGCTCCGGCGGATGTTGATCTGAGTCAGGCTTGTCTTTCCGAATAATCAGCGATTGCCTTGCTATCTGACAGATGCGATTGATTTCAGAGAAAATACAGGGTCGTGAAAATGGCCAAGCCGCCAAGCACGATCCAGGCAATCACTCGACGAATGTCTGGCAGGCGATCGTCTTTGTAGGCAGGCATCTCAGCGGTATCGATACTGCGGGTGCGTGATTCATCGCTGAGTTGGGTCAACCGCGCTGTTTCAGTCACATTGGCCCGTTGATCCTGATCCTTCCTGGCTTTGAATTTGGCAAAGACGATCCCACAAGAAATACAGATTTCGGCATGTGATTGCTCGGTCTTGCAAGACGGGCATTTGATGTAGCTGACGTGCTGGTCGATGCCCGGCTCTTGGTAATTCGGATCAACTGGCGTCAATCCAACCGATGAATCGTAGGCCAGAGACGAGACTCTGGCCAGCTCGATCTGCATGCCCAGTTTGGTGAGAGTATTCTTGAGTCCATACGCCTTGCCATGGGCAGCTTCGCGAATCAGCGTCGAGGGTTCATCGCGATCGATGATCGAACGGGCTTTCTCAAGGTCAATCCTGAACAGGCGCGAAAACTTCTCGGCGACCTGCTGCCGATCAGCATCCGAACTCAGCTGGCCGGTATAAATGATTTTAAACAGCTCGCTTGCCATTTCCACACACCCTCAGAGTGACGCTCATTATAATCCACTTCGCTCAAGACTTGTTCAGAGGCTCCCCAGGAGCCTGTCGGACTTAACATGATCTACTGCGGAAAATCCGAGTTTGGTCAGATGTCCCGATATTGTTCATTAAATAGCGGTGCTATTCGCCTCAAAAGATCGAAAAATATGGCGCAAAATCAACTTTTCCTCGTGACGACCCGTTAAGTCCGACAGGCTGCTAGAGGCTCCTGACACTGCACACCTTGGCTGATTAACGTCTTCGTTTCTGCCCACCGGTTCTCGTTTTCTTGATCAGCAACTGGCCGGTACTTCGGCCAGACAGTCCAACGTCCTCCCGCAGAATGCGAACGTCCGAGGACGGCAACTCCTCCCAACGGCCAATGCGGTGCGACTTGGCCAGAAAAACAGGTCCATAGCGAACCCGCTTCAAGCGGCTGACCTGATGGCCGACCGCTTCCCAAAGTCGTCGAACCTCGCGATTGCGACCTTCCATGATGCTGACATGGTACCAGTTGTTTTCCCCACTGCCGCCCGCTGCGATGATATCGGAGAATTTGGCCTCGCCATCTGCCAACTCAACCCCGTTGGTCAGCCGGGTTAATGTTTCGTTGGAAACCTCGCCGTGCACACGACAGGCATACTCACGATCAACGCCCGCCGTGAGAGGGGTGCATCATCTGATTGGCCAGTTCGCCATCATTGGTAAACAACAGCAAGCCGGTGGTGTTGATGTCCAGTCGCCCAATCATGACCCAGCGACCCGCGACCAGTTTGGGCAGATGATCAAAGGCTGTCTTGCGGCCTTCGGGGTCCTGATTGGTGCAAATCACACCCTCAGGCTTGTTCAGCAAAATCACTTGACACTGATCGGACTGTTCGCTGTAGACCACATACTGAATGCCATGATACTCGATCAGATCATCGGCCTGGGCCTGGTCTCCCAAGGTCGCGATCGTACTGTTGATCTTGATCTTGCCCTCAGTGATGTCCTTTTCCAGACCTCGCCGAGACCCCAGGCCAGCACGAGCCATCAGTTTTTGAAGTCGTTCGCTGTGTTCAGCTGCTGCGGGCTTAGCGCGTTGGTTCATTGGAGTCTCCGGACTCTGTGTGGTCCTGGGGCGAGCTTTCGAAATCATCGATAAGCTCGTCGGTTGCCGTGTCCGGCGATGGGTTGTCATCGGAGTTTTCAGAGGACGAATGCTGATCAACTTCTTCGGCGTTCGAAGCTGTGCCTGAGGACGAACTGATCGGCTCAAGTTCTTCGTGTGCCGGGTCCAGATCCAGCTCAGGTTCCAGATTGGTCAGGTCCCTGATTTCGGCCAGCGTTGGCAATTCGTCGAGCCTGGAGAGGTTGAAGTAGTCCAGGAAACTCTTTGTTGTGCCATACAAGGCCGGTTTTCCGGGCACATCGCGATGGCCAACAATTCGCACCCACTCTCGCTCCTGCAGTGTTCGCATGATGTTCGACGAGACGGCAACGCCTCTGATCTGCTCGATTTCGCCGCGAGTCATCGGCTGACGATAGGCAATCAGCGCCATCGTTTCGAGCAATGCACGGCTATAGCGAGGCGGACGTTGCTGCCAGAGGCGAGCGACCCAGGGTTGAAATTCACGGCGCACTTGCATGCGAAAGCCACTGGCGACCTGTTTGAGTTCGACGCCTCGTTCGATACAGTCCTCCTCGAGAGCCTCGAGAGCCTTGGACAGCTGGGCATGTGACGGGGCAGCATCCTCATTGAACAGGGCGGCCATGTGGTTGAGGGTCAAGGGTTGCTCTGAGGCGAACAAGGCGCCTTCGAGCACATTTTTAAGTTGTTTGATGTCCATGATATTCGTCGCGTCTATTCGGCCGCTTTCAGGTAAATCTGACCTAATGGTTCATGCTGCACGACCTCCAGCAGATGCTCCTTGAGCAGCTCGAGAATCGCCAGAAATGTCACAACCACGCCCATGCGTCCTTCTTCAGCAGTAAACAGAGTGTGGAATTCGATGAATTCGTTGCCTTTCAGAGCATTGATGATGCCACTCATCCGCTCGCGAATGCTCAAGGGCTCCATCTCGATCGCAAGGTGGGTAAACAGCTCAGCCCGATGCATGACATCTTTGAGCGCCAACAGCAACTCCTTCAGGTCAACATCCGGTGGCACCGTGATTTGTAAGCGATCCTCGACATGAGCCACCGCTGAAAAATTGTCGCGTTCCATTCGTGGCAACAGGTCAATGTCTTCAGCCGCTTTCTTGTAGCGTTCATATTCCTGAAGGCGCCGAACCAGCTCGGCCCTGGGGTCATGTTCCTCGTCTTCTTCAACCTGGATTCGCGGCAACAGCATGCGTGACTTGATTTCAGCCAGAATGGCGGCCATCAACAAGTATTCTGCCGCCAGCTCGAAATTCAACTCGCTCATCAAATCGATGTATTCGATGTACTGCTCAGTGATCGCGGCAATCGGAACGTCGAGAATATTCAGGTTCTGCCGACGGATCAGATATAACAGCAAATCCAGCGGTCCCTCGAATGCATCCAGAAATACCGCCATGGCGTCCGGCGGGATGTACAGGTTGGTAGGCATTTGGCTGTAGGGCTGTCCAAGCACTACAGCGAACGGCATTTCGTTCTGACTTGGTGACGGCTGCGGATGAGGGGTGGGGTCAGACAATCGATTGCTCGAATCAGGGTCGGTCGGGCATTGTAGCGAAAGATCGGAGCACTCACAGCGATTTTTGCGAATTCTTCTCGACCACTGCAGTACCAAACTGGCAGACGCAGATAAATGTCACAAATCGAATCAGTGACTATTGTTAGAATCCACAGAGCTGGTATTCTAGCCGGCCGTCCGGATTGCGGGCAGGCTTGGAATGAAGTGCTTGCGAGGCACCACTCTGGTTGACCTGTGTGTGCCGAACGGTCTGAATTTGACAGGTCTGAAATGATGACAACGACCACTGACAGAGCGGCCCTGGCCGGTCAGAGAATCGGCTCCATGGAACGGCGTCTGCGTAAGTCGTTGAACGTGATTTCGGTCCTGATTGACGATGATGGTGCCCGTCATGCCGGGCATGCCGGTGCTCGGGATGGCCGTGGCCATTTCAACCTGACGCTCATCAGCAACGATTTTGACACGCTGGGAAGACTGGCTCGTCACCGGCTGATATACCAGGCTCTCGGCGACATGATGGACACTGATATCCATGCACTATCCATCGTCGCACAAACTCTTGAAGAGGCTCACCATGACAATTAACGGACCCCGACTCTGCCTGGCAATGACATTGTCAGTGCTGCTGGGAGCTTGCCAGGAGCAGGAATCTGGCACTGTCCAGAGCGAGGCATTCGAATACCGCAACCCACCGCTCGCCAACGTGCGAGGAGAGGATGTTCCGGATGAAGTTTTCCAGTCCTTTCTCAGACGCCGCGGTCAGATGAATGCCGACCCGGCACAGCGCGAGCAGTTGCTGCGTGAGCTCATCGACATGTACCTGCTCCAGGATATTGCCCGTAGTAGTGGCATTCTGGATCGCAGCACCTTGAGGGCAGATATCGATCTGCAGCAGTTATCGATGGTGGCCAGTACGGTGATGAATGAGCATCGGCAGCAGAATCCAGTGATTGACGAGGAGATTCGCGCCGAATATGACGTGACCATGGCCAAGGTCGGTGACAAGGAATATCGCGTCAGTCATATTCTTGTCCCGGAAATTGAAACCGCACAATCGGTCATCAAGCGGCTCGATCAGGGCGAAGCGTTCACGGACATCATGGCGGAAAAAGCGGACCAAGTCGGCGCAGCCAATGCCTCAGATTTGGGCTGGGTCAATCTTGCTCAGGTCCCCGAGTCGCTGGTTGAATCGCTGAAGACCATGGAGATTGGAGCGTATAGTGTCGAACCGGCAAAAAGTGACTATGGCTTTCACGTGATTCGGCTGGAGGAAACGCGAGCGCTGGAACGGGTGGACTACGACAGCATCAAGGACGGAATCAGGCAGACCCTGCAAACGCGTCGCAGCGAAGCATACCTGAGATCGCTGCGTGGTGAGGATCAGGAAGAAACCTCCTGATCCGGGTCTTGATTGATCAGGGCAATTCAACCCGCGCAGGCACAGGCCATTGTGGGTTGCGGTGTTCAGCAATGACGGTAGTATCAATGCCGCCCCGGACATAGAATTCGCCGGTCACGCGCATGAAGTTGGGCGAACAGGCAGAAGCCAGATCATCCAGGATTTGATTGGTCACCGCTTCATGAAAGGCACCTTCGTCACGATAGGACCAGAAGTACAGTTTCAGTGATTTGAGTTCGACACACTGCTGATTGGGCACGTACTCGATCAGGAAACGCGCAAAGTCCGGCTGACCGGTCTTCGGGCACAGGCAAGTGAATTCAGGGACGTTGATTCGGACAGTGAAATCGCGGCCGGGTTTGGGATTGTCAAAGGTGTCCAGATCTCGGGAAGGTTGTGGGGTCATGTGGATGATCTCGATTCATTCAAAACTAATTATGGGGCGGCAAGTTATCAGCATGCCTGAGAGACAGCAAGCACTATGCGCCTGAAAACAATCAAACTGGCCGGCTTCAAGTCGTTCGTAGATCCGACCGTTCTGAACTTGCCGAGTAATCTGATCGGTGTGGTCGGACCCAACGGCTGTGGCAAGTCTAATATCATCGATGCGGTGCGCTGGGTCATGGGTGAATCATCGGCCAGGATGCTTCGCGGTGAGTCGATGAGTGACGTCATTTTCAACGGCTCCTCGACTCGAAAGCCGGTCAGTGCCGCCAACGTGGAACTGATTTTTGACAACTCTGATGGGGCCGTTGGCGGTGAGTATGCCAGCTACGCCGAAATATCGGTGAAGCGGCAGGTGTTTCGCGAAGGCCAGTCCTTCTATTACCTGAACGGCAGCAAATGTCGTCGTCGTGACATTGTCGATATTTTTCTGGGCACCGGACTTGGGCCGCGCAGTTATTCCATTATCGAACAGGGCATGATTTCCAAACTGGTTGAAGCCCGGCCCGAGGAACTGCGTCACCATCTGGAAGAGGCGGCCGGGATCTCGAAGTATCGGGAACGCCGCCGCGAGACTGAAAATCGCATCCGACACACCCGCGAGAACCTCGAGCGACTCGATGATCTGCGCGGTGAGTTGGAGTCCCAGCTTCGACGTCTGGATCGGCAAGCCAAGCAGGCCGAGCGCTACAAATCTTTGAAGGCTGACTACCGTCATCGACAAGCCGAGCTACTGATCCTGCAGTGGGAGCATGTCGAGACACAGTTGAGCGACCAATCCAGTCAGCGACAGAAGGTTGAGACTGAGCGAGAGAAGTGCATTGCCAACCTCCGCGATGGCGAAAAACAGATTGAACGCAAACGGACCGAACAGACCTCTGGCAATGAAGCGGTCAACAAGGTTCAGTCCGATGTGTATGACATCGGTGGCAAGATCGCTCAAATCGAACAGGCGATCAAACATCGGGAAGAAACCCGTGAGAGGCAGAAGGTCGAGCAGAACCAGGCCGAAGCCAGCTGGCAGGATATGCACAAGCATCTCGATCTGGATCGAGTGCAGCAAGAACAGTTGAGCACGGATATTCACCGCATAGAGCCACAATTGGCCAAGGCGCGTGAGCAGGAGCAGGGTGACGAAGATATGGCCCAGCAAGCCGATGCACGACTGCGAGAATGGCAGCAGCACTGGGATGAGTTCAGTACCCAGAGCAGCGAAGTCAGTCGCGATGCCGAAGTGGAACGAACCCGCATCTCTCACCTGGACGCCAAGCTGGGTGAGTATGCCAAGCGTCTTGATCAAATCTCCCGCGAAGATCACAGCGCCTCGTTGAAGACCTTGGGAGGCGATCAGGTGACCGCCGAGACCTCTCTGGAGCAGGGTCGTATCCAGCAGCAAGAGCATGAGGCGACACTGGAACGCATTCGCACTGATCTTCAATCCCGGCAGGATAACAATCGCCAGCAGCGCGAGCAGCTCAATGCTACGCGCCAGGAGTATCAGCAAGCACGAGGCCGCCTCAGCTCCCTCGAAGCCCTGCAGCAAGCCGCACTGGGGCTGGACGATTCACCTCGCAGCGATTGGCTGGCCAGCCAATCGCTGGATCAACTGCCCAGACTGGCGCAGCAACTGGACGTCCAGAATGGCTGGGAACGTGCCGTAGAAACTGCTCTGGGTGAGTGCGTCGAAGCCATTGTGCATCCCGACAACGCCGCTTCATTCGTGGGCATCGCCTCACAGAGTCCATCGAAGACCATGCTGATTGATGGCAGTGGTTCGGTGGAGCAGGGCGACTCACGAACACTGCTCGGCAAGGTCAGTGGACCCGCAGCGCTGAATGGCTTGCTGGCGAATATTCTGGTTGCAGAGGATTTGCACGCCGCTACGAAGATGTTGGGCGGTCTTGAAACCGACCAGTCCATCATGACTCGATCAGGCGAGTGGCTGGGTCCAGGCTGGGTCAGAATACAGCGGACCGACGCTGCCGATACTGGAGTCATTGGACGAGAACGCGAGCTGAAATCACTGGGCAAGACCCTGGCCGCTCTGGAAAAGGACGGTGAGACGCTGAAGGTCGCGCTGGAGTCGGGCGAGCAGCGCAGTCGTGAGCTGGAGCTGCAGCGCGATCACTTGCAGGTCGAAGTCAATCAGAAGACACGCAAGCTGGCCGAACAGGCCGCTGCACTCGACGGTGTTCGCTCGCGCATTGGTCATCTGACCTCACGCAGTGCAGAGCTGGCGAAAGAAAGCGGTGAACTGACAACTCGCCTGGATGATGACACAGCCACACTTCGTGATGCACGCACTCGATTGCAGGCGCGGATGGACGCCATGGCTGATTTCGAGGCGCGTCGTGCAGCGCTTGGCAGTGAACGGCAAACGCTGGAAGAGCAACGCCGCCAGACTCGCGAGCGCGCCAGCCAATCCCGAACTCAAGCACAGGCTCTGGCCATTGATCTGGAAACGCGCAAGGCCAATCTGACCTCGGTCGAACAAGCACTGACCCGCACGGCGCAGCAGCTCGAACAGCTGGATCAGCGTCGCGGCGAATTGCTCAAGCAGGTCGAAACGGCCAGCGAGCCCATTCAGAAAGAGTCGGTCGAGTTGAAGAACCTGGTCGCTGAGCGACTGGTGGTGGACAAGCGGCTGACCGAGGCGAGAACGCATCTGGATACGGTCAATCTGGCCATTCGTGAACTTGATCAGCTGCGTGTGCAATCCGATCAGGCGGTTCAGGCAGTCCGTGATCGACTGGAACAGCTGAAGCTGGATGAGCAGAGCCTGAAAGTGCGCAATGAGACTGTGGCCGAAGAATTTGCCAAAACCGATTTCGATCGCGACGCGCTCAAAGAGACTCTTGATGAGGAACTGACCGTCGCGAAGTGTCAGCAAGATCTCGAATCACTGTCGACCAAGATCACCCGATTGGAACCAGTCAACCTGGCGGCGATTCAGGAATTCACTGAACAGAGCGAACGTAAGGACTACCTGGATTCGCAGCACGCCGATCTGACCGAAGCGCTGGACACCCTTGAAGGGGCCATCCACAAGATCGACAAGCAGACTCGAACCCGCTTCAAGGAAACCTTCGACAACGTCAATACCGGCTTGAAGCAACTGTTCCCCAAATTGTTTGGCGGCGGGCATGCCTATCTGGAGCTGGTGGGTGATGACCTGTTGACCGCAGGCGTGGCTATTTTTGCACGGCCACCGGGCAAGCGGATCAGCAACATTCACCTGATGTCCGGCGGTGAGAAGGCGCTGACCGCGGTCGCGCTGGTCTTTTCGATCTTTCAACTCAATCCGGCACCATTCTGCCTACTTGATGAGGTCGATGCGCCGCTGGACGATGCCAATGTGAATCGCTTTTCCGAGATGGTTCGCGAGATGTCCGAAACCGTGCAGTTCCTGTTTGTCTCGCACAACAAGATCACCATGGAAATTGCGCATCAACTGTCCGGGGTGACCATGCGAGAAGCGGGCGTGTCCCGAATGGTCTCGGTGGATGTCAATGAAGCTGAAAAAATGGTTTCCGCTTGAGCCCGCTTGTGTACAATATTTATCATGCACACGATGACACACACGTCGAACAATCATTGCCTGAGACACAACGGTCTCACCTGGGTGATCCATGACTGAGCTGAGACTGATACTGGTCATCGTCGGCGTCCTGATACTGGCTGCGATCTGGTTTCTCGGGACTCGCCGCGAGCGCAGCCAGCGACAGCGAGATCTGCCCAATATCGATCAGGCCTTCAGTGGTCTTGGTACCGGTTCGCGGCGACCCGAACCACTCGATGCGAGCATGGAAGACGAGCTTAATCGCCTTGGGTCGATCATTTCGGCCGAACGAGACGCTGGTGCGCGCGGCGCTGATGCATCGATTGATTCTGGTAGTGCTGGCATACCAGGGGTCGGCAAGTCAGGCGACTCCTCAGAGGATGAGCCGACTCTGTCCTCCCAGCCGGAGAAAATCATCAACCTCTTTCTGCTCTGCCAGAAAGGCTTGTATCTGGACATGCAGCGGATTCACGAAGCGGCCACAGATGTCGGCATGGTCTTCGGTGAGATGAAAATCTACCATCGACTGCTGGATGACAATGCCGATTCCCCGGCTGTCTTTTCGATGGCCAATGTCACCAATCCGGGCGTGTTTGATCATAACGAGCACATGCTGACGCAGGGCGTCTGTCTGTTCATGACGCTACCCAACCCGATGGCCGCTCTGGATGGCTGGGATACCATGCTGGCCAGCGGACAACGACTGTCCACACTGCTCAATGCGGACCTGCTTGATGACAGTCAGTCGACGCTGTCACGTCAACGCATTGCGCACATCCGTGATGAGCTTCGACAGTACGACCAGCAGCATGGCTGAGCCCCGAAGACGATTATTGCCATGAACGCACGTCAGGCCGCGGATCGAATCACCGAGCTTTCCGAGCAGGTTCGTTATCACGATATTCAGTATTACACCCACGATGAGCCCTCTGTTGCAGATGCCGAATACGATCGGCTGATGCGCGAGCTTCGCGATCTGGAAAAGGCGTATCCGTCGCTGCTCAGTCCCGAGTCACCCACCCAGCGCGTCAGTGGCGTCGTCGGTCACCAGTTCGAGGCGGTCGAGCATCGATTGCCGATGTT
>QIKT01000153.1 GCA_003233095.1 Oceanospirillales bacterium
GCTTCCCGGGCAGGGGTTCAAAGTCTGTATCTGGTAGCCTCGGACCTGAGACGATTCGGAGCCGCCGTGCTGTCACAGATTGTCGAGACCCCACTGCTGATCATTGATGACCTGGATCGCCTGACCGGAGAATCGGATTGGGATGAGGCGATGTTTCATCTGTTCAATCGACAGGCAGCCCAACATGGCAGCCTGCTGCTGAGTGGTCGACAGCAACTCCGCCAGATACCGGTCTCATTGGCCGACCTGAAGTCCCGTCTTGCCGCTTGCAAGAGTCTGTCACTGATGTCGCTGGATGATGATGACAAGATTCGTGTGTTACAAACCAAGGCCAATAGTCGTGGTTTTGAGCTGTCGCCAGAGGTGGCTCGCTACCTGATCAGACGGGTCTCACGACACCTGCCGGACCTGATTGAAACCCTGTGTCAGATCGACCGGGTCCTGCTGGCAACACGTCGTCGTCTCACCGTACCGCTGGTACGCGATTTTTTGCAGGCTGCACAAGCAGCCTGTCGGACTTGAGGTGATCTACTGCGAATAACCCGGGTTTGGCCAGATGTCCCGATCTTGTTGGTTAAATAGCGGTGCTATTGGCCTCAAAAGATCGAAAAATCTGACTCAAATCGACTGTTCCTCGTGATGACCCGTTAAATCCGACAGGCTACAAGGCAGTGATAGATCAATCGCCTGAGCGCAGGTCTTCAGCGGCTTGATCCCAATGGCGTCCGTCAAACAGGGTCTCATCGACGGCCTTGAACCCAGGCGCATCGATGCAGGCGAAGTGCAGGCTGAAAGCCTCCGGGTGTGAACGAGGCTGATAGAACGGTTTGATGCCACAGCGAGGACAGAACCAGTGGCGAGCTGTTTCGGTCGCGAAGCGATACTCGGACAAGCCCGACCACTCAGAGATCAGCTGAAAGTCCTGACGGGGTACGATCAGATGGACGAAGCCGGTCATTGAGCAGATACTGCAATTGCATCGCAATACATGGACGCGACAAGACACTTGCGCCTCATAGCGCACCTGCCCACAATGACAGCCACCATGGATGGTCAAGGTGTCTGACACACAATCTGTCACGGTCGCCTTGAACCTCGTTGACCGTGCCAATCTGATTGGCTAATCGAGCCAATCTTGGAACCTTGTTGTAAAACAGCCATCATATGCTTGATTCAATTGTAATTTCTGGTAAGTTTATGAGTCATTATCTACTCAATCAAGTCTCTGTGCAGGCAGTCGCCCGAATCGCTTGCCCGCCACAGATGCGCCGTCACAGCCTGATTGTTCTCTGCGAGGAAATTCCTTCATGATCCATTCCGCTCGAAACCACCTGCAAGTGCAACAGACCAGCACTCCGTTGAGATCGCGCAGATCAGCCGTGTTGTCTTTCTACTTGGGGTTGATCGTGGTACTCGGGACTGGCGGGGTGATGATTCCCAGCGAGGCGAAGGCACAAATTTACAAGCACATCGATAAGGACGGCGTGATCGTCTTTTCCAACATCAAGCCTCGGGTAAAGAACTACGAGGTCATTCGGCTCAAGTGCAAGGGCTGTGGTTGGAAGAAATCCGTAGATTGGCAGTCCGTGCAGCTGAATATCGAGGACTTCACGCTGGAAATTCTGGATGCCTGTGAGGAACATTCTGTAGATGAGGCCTATGTTCGAGCTATCATTCATGCCGAATCCTGGTTCCAGGTCGAAGCCGTATCGGATGTCGGTGCCCAGGGGCTAATGCAGTTGATGCCGGCCACCCAAGAACGCTTTGGCGTCAGCCAGGCTTTTGACCCAGCGGATAATATCAAGGGCGGTGTAGCCTATTTGCGCGTCCTGCTGGACATGTTCGACAATGACCTGTCACTGGCAGCTGCGGCCTATAATGCAGGTGAAGGTGCGGTCAAGCGACACGCAGGTGTGCCACCATATGAGCAGACCGAGAATTTCGTCAAGCGGGTGCGCATCCTGCATTCTCGCTATCGCAAAGCGTTGAGTTGAGGCTGTTTATCCAGCCAGTCGGCTGACTCAGAGCTCTCGTAGCACCCTGAAACCCAGGTGATTCAATGATTCACTGCGAGCTCGGCGCACTCGGCTCACGCTGCTGGTGTTAGCGGGCAATTCGATCCACGATCCACCTCGCGAGACCCCTTCGGTGCAATTGTCCGTGCCAACGGCGGCTCCATCGCTGCGAGCTGCAGAATGGTTCGCAGTCCAGCAGTCAGCCACCCATTCGGACACATTGCCGATGGTATCGAACAGGCCCAGAGGGCTGGGGTCGAAGCGGGCGACCGCGGTGGTCGAGCCATATCCATCCTCACACTGGAAGACATTGGTCGAATCCTTGCGCGTCTTGTGTTCACGGGCCAGGTCAAAATCGGCAATGTTGGCCTGCTCACAAATATTCTCAGCAGTCAGAGATCCAGGTTGCACCCCCAGACGCGCGGCATATTCCCACTCAGAATCGGTGGGCAGTCGATAGCGTTCGCCGGTCTGGTTGCTGAGCCATCGCAGATAGGCCTGAACATCGGCATGGCTGACACAGACCACAGGATCATTGCCCCCCTGGTCAAATCCGGGTGTCTCCCAGTTCTTGCCCGGCCTCGATGTCCAGCCGAAGACCCAATAAGTGCAACTACCGCCGTCACGCTGGGCGTCAGTCTGAAAATCATTTTGATCGATAAAGCGTGCAAATTCGTTGCGAGTGACTTCCGTTGCGCCGATGGCAAATGGCGCGGAAAATTCGACCGAGTAAGGCGGTTGATTACTGGCGTTTCCGATCTCGGCTCCCAAGACCATTGTGCCGCTTGGGACTTCGACCAACAGCGGGCCCTGGTTGCCGGTATTGCCCAACAGGTCACTGAAACGTTGACCGGGTTGTATGCTTCGCGGCGGATTGACCAGTGCCTCTCTTGGGGGCTGATACTGCTCAATCTGTTGTTTGAGTTGCTCGCTGCGAGGGCTCGTGCCGCCAATGCTGACAGCTCGATTGAGCAGTGCTCTGGCAGCTGATTGATCGCCGCTGTCTTCGAGCCGACGGCTGGCCAGGGCCATCAGGCTAGTGGCGACTTTCTGCAGGCCTTGTGCGGCCTGGCTACTTTCTGGATCGATGATGAGAATCTGACGATAGATATCCACGGCATTGTTGCCTTCAGGGCGGGTCAGCCGATTGGCCCGCAGATGCCCCTGCGCCTGATCCAGCAGCAGGTTGATTCGCAGCAGTTTCAGCAGTCGCTCATCTGACATGGCCAATTCCGGATCTGATGTCGCAGGACCGTAGACTGGATCAGCCGCTACGCCCTCTGTAATGACGGGTTCGCCAGCCTCACTGAATGTCTCGTCGGATAATTGCTCGATAAGCTGCGAACGATCAGACAGTGTGACATCTGCTGGCGGTTCGTCCCGGATGTCAGTGGCCCAGTCAGCCTCCGATGGGGTGTCGCTGCTGGCAGGTTCGTCAGCGTCGATGCTTGTATTTTCGGTGGGTTCGGCAGGAGAATCAAAGGCGTCAAAGAAGCTGTCAATGTCTTCATCTGCTGAATCGTTGTTACTGCTGGCAGGGTCCTGTTGAGGTTCCGATTGAGCGGTCGTGTTTTGAACCACTTCTGGAACATCGTCACTCGGCTCGGGGATTAGCACCCAGATCATCAGTCCCACTGCCACAATGACCAGGCCTGCCACCGGTAACCAGAGCTTGAGCCCGGCAGCCGATGAGGCTTGTTCAGACGCCGGCTCTGGCATCTGCATCGGCGGTGCCGGATACGTTGGGGTGCTGGCAACAATATCGGCCGGTGAGATGGGTCGCTGGCCTGTCACCATGGTCTGGGATAGATCAGCCTTCAATCTCGACGAAATACTGGGGGGGTGAGGCGCCTCTGTTGCTGAAGCTGTCCAGCCGGATGTCGGAAACGGTTTGTTTGACTTGGTGGGCGCGGTCGACTTCGAAGCAGGTGAAGGCTCGGGTTTGCTGGGGCTTTCAACCGCTTTGTCCAGGCTTTTGTTGGTCGCTGCACTGGATGACGCTGGTTGAGCATTCGACTGTTCGCGCCTGGTTTGTAGCGCTTCGCCGGAGACACCGGACCTAGGGGGCGGTGTCACGGCCATCAGGTCAAATTGAGTATCCTGGCGTTTGCGACGATGTTGCTTGACTGGATTGATAAAGCCCGACTTCTTGGGTGACGTCTCATCAGCTACTTTGTCAGAATGTGTGTTGCTTGGCGGAGGTGTAGATTTCGCCTGAGGCTTCGGCATCGTTGATGCCTTCTCAACAGCCAGATCGTTTCGCGCTGAATCTGGACTTTGCGCGGGTGATGACGTTTGCGAAGACGCCTTGTCAGCGCGGATGGCGACCCGATCATCTTCGGAGTTTCGTCGAGTGACCTGACGCTGTCGAATGGACTTGCGTACCGCCAAATCGTCACCCAGTCCATTGATCTGTGCGCTCAGCGCGTCAATCGCCTCGGTCAGAGAGACGGCATCCTGATAGCGATCGTCAGGTATTTTTGCCATCGCTTTGTCTATCAGCGGTTGGATCATCGCCAGGTGAGTCGGTAGTCTCGGTAGTGGGTCACTGACATGCATCAGTGCGATACCCAATGCCGTATTGGCATTGTAGGGTGGGCTGCCTGTCAGCATTTCATACAAGACCACCGCGAGTGAGTACAAGTCGCTGCGATGGTCGATGTCGCGCTGTGCCTGTGCTTGCTCGGGACTCATGTAGTAGGGCGTTCCCAGGGATTGTCCCTGGGAGGTCAGATTGGTATCGGCAGTGACCAGTTTGGCAATGCCAAAATCGGCCAACACTGGGATATCATCCTTGCTGAACAGTATATTCTCGGGCTTGATATCCCGGTGAATGATGTCCATCGAATGCGCATGATGCAGCGCCGTGGCGATGTGCCTGGCGATCTTCAGGCTGTCCTTGGGCGACAGCTTTTTGTCGCCGATGCGCTCTTTGAGATTGCCTCCCGGAGCCAGCGACATGGCGAAATAGCTCAGGTCGTCGACCTCGTTGACTTCAAAGATGGTCACGACCGATGGGTGATCCAGAGCAGCAACCGCCAGCACTTCTTTGCGAAAACGCGTGCTGCGCTCCTCATCACTGGAGAAATGCGGGGGCAACACCTTCAACGCCACATGCCGATTGAGCGTGGTATCGATGGCTTCGAACACGACCGCCATCCCGCCCTGGCCAATCTGACTCAGTATCTGGTACTTCCCAAAGGTTGAACCGGGCTTGATCATGGTGATGAAGACATCTAACTAAAGTCGCCAGAGTACAGAAATACAAGGAATTTTAGAAGACCAGCGAGTGATGCTTTACAGATTTGACAAGATTCATGATCGATTGTAGACCGATTCGGCCCGGCTGCAGCGTCAGTCGGTCGCCCGCGAGAGATATTCTCGAGAGTCGCTGCTGATGCGGATTCGCTCGCCAGTGCTGATGTACTCGGGCACCTGAACTTCCAGGCCCGATTCCAGGGTGGCTGGTTTGGTCCGCTTGGTCACGCTGGCGCCCTTGATCGGAGGTGCTGTTTCGGTAATAGTCATCTCGATGCTCTGCGGCAGTTGCAGGCCAATGGCCTGGTCTTCGATGAGCATCACGAGAATGCCTTCGAGACCTTCTCGCAGCATCATTGCATCGTCACCGATATCCTCTGCAGAGAGCAGATACTGGCTGTAATCCTCGCTGTCCATCAGAACGAAATTGTCGCCGTCATGATAGGAGTACTGACAAGGGCGACGGCTGAAGTCGACACTGCCCAGTTGGTCGTCACCCTTAAAGGTGAAATCCAGATTCTGACGGCTACGAACATTCTGAAGCTTCATCTTGTACAGTGTGTTGCTTCCCCTGGAGGAGGGAGTGCGTGTAGCAATATGCCGTATGGTAAACACTTGCCCCTGATGTTCGACGATCATGCCTTTCTTGGTGTCACAGGCTTTCATGGCGGTTACTTCGACTGCAGGCGAACGGCGCCGTCAACGCGGATGGTGGTGCCGTTGACGTAGCGGTTTTCAATGATGTAGCGACAGGTGTCAGCGAATTCATCGGGCGTCCCCAGTCGGGATGGAAACGGAATGCTGGCGCTCAACGATTCCTGAACTTCTTCGGACATGCCATCGACCATTGGCGTCCAGAAGATTCCAGGGGCAACACTCATGACGCGAATACCAAAGCGGCTGAACTCTCGAGCCAGTGGCAGTGTCATGCCGACAATGCCGCCCTTGGATGCGGAGTACGCTGCTTGTCCGATCTGACCCTCATAGGCGGCTACCGAGGCGGTGTTGATAATGACGCCACGCTCACCGTCCTCTCCTGCTTCGTTCTGGCTGATGACTGCTGCAGCGGCCTTGCTCAGATTGAAACTTCCGATGAGATTGATCTGAATGACATTGGAGAAGTAGTCCAGCGGCATGGGGCCGTCGCGCCCCAGTGTTCTCGCAGCGCCGATGATGCCGGCACAGTTGATGGCGACATTCAGACCTTGCATATATTCGGCGCCCTGTTCGACAGCATTGCTGACCGCCTCCTCGGAGCGCACATCGGTATTGATGTAGGTGGACATTGTGCCCAGTTCGTCCACGACACTGCGGCCCTTGGCGTCGTCAATATCGAGCAGAGTGACCTTGCCACCAGCGGCGACGATGCTGCGAGCCGTTTCCAGTCCCAGTCCAGAGGCGCCACCACTGATGATGGCCTTGACGTCATTGAGTTTCATGAATCTGTTCCTTGCAGTGCAATCAGCAGAGTATCTGCCTCGATAAAGGGGGTGTCGGTATCGATAACCTGAGCAATTTGACCATCACGCGGTGCGCGCAGAGTCAGTTCCATCTTCATGGCTTCCATGATGATCAGGGCCTGATCTTTGCTGACGGTATCACCCTGGGCCACCAGCACCTTGATGATCTGGCCGGGCATGGGTGCCAGCACCTGATCGCTGCTACTCTGGTCTTCAAGGCTGACTGCGTCGATCTGAACGCGCTCGATCCGTATCAGGTCTTGTTGGGTCGCCTGGGTGAGTACCCGGGCATGGATCTGAAGCGGGCTGCGATGACGCTGATCGTCCGAGCTCCACAGCAGGGCAGTGATTCGTCCAGCGGGATCGAACTGCAGTTCGGGGCGATCGATGACCCGTTCAATGTCACCGAAATTGATGTGAAACGACGGTCCATGGCGTGAGATTTTAATCTCATCGGTCTGCTCCTGAAGCGCCAGACTCATCCGCGTGTCGCGCGCAATACCAGGTTGCCAATCATCCGTCAGCGCCCACGGTGACTGATGGTCATCACTGTTGGATGTGCAGTCTGGGCGAGGCCGAGCGAGCATGAAGGCAGTCGCAGCAACACTCAGCAGTTGCTCGCGATCGATCGTTGATGCGCCGGTCAAGGCCTTCAGGTTCTGATCGATCCAGGCGGTCTGCATTCGTCCGTTGACAAACGGTTCACTTGAGATCAGTCGGTACAGAAATCGCAGGTTGTTACCCAGACCATCGATCTTGGTCAGTGCAACCGCGTTTCTGAGCACCGCAACTGCAGCTGGCCGGCTGTCCTCATGAACGACCATCTTGGCAATCATCGGATCGTAGAAAACGGTGATGGCATCGCCTTCGACCACTCCGGTGTCAATTCGAACCTGTTCGGGCCATTGCAAGCAGGTGACAGTGCCGGTCGATGGCAGCAGGTCATTGTCGGAGTCTTCGGCGTACACGCGAGCTTCGATCGCATGACCTTTGCTGCTGATCTGCTCCTGAGTCAGAGGCAGCGGTTCGCCTGCGGCAATGCGCAGCTGCCATTCAACCAGGTCCAGACCGGTGACGCATTCGGTCACTGGATGTTCAACTTGCAGGCGCGCGTTGACCTCCATGAAATAGAATTCACCATCGCCCTCTGCAATGAACTCGATGGTGCCTGCGTTGCGATAGTCGACCGCCTGGGCCGCGGCGACACCCGCATGCCACAACCGCTCGCGAACCTCGTCGCTCAGATTGACTGCAGGTGATTCTTCTACCACTTTCTGGAAGCGTCGCTGCGAGGAACACTCGCGCTCGAACAAGTGCACGGTCTGGCCGTGATGATCGGCAAACACCTGCACTTCCAGATGACGCGGATTGCTCAGATAACGCTCCAGCAAGACGCGATCGTCACCAAAGGCATTGCTCGCTTCGCGGCGAGTGGATGCCAATTGCTCGGTAAAATCCGCAGCGCGTTCGACGATTCGCATTCCCTTGCCGCCACCCCCGGCTTCGGCCTTGATCATCAGCGGAAAGCCGATCTGATCGGCTTCGCGAGTCAGGCGTGCGTCGGATTGATCCTCACCATAGTATCCGGGAACTTGTGGCACCCCGGCATCGGCCATGATGGCCTTGGCGGCCGCTTTTGATCCCACCTTGCGGATGGTCTCGGCACTGGGTCCGACAAAGATTAGCTTCGCCTGTTCACAGGCGTCGGCAAAGGCTGCGTTTTCACTGAGAAAGCCGTAGCCAGGGTGAATGGCA
>QIKT01000008.1 GCA_003233095.1 Oceanospirillales bacterium
CCTTGATGAGCATGGCTGTCAGTGTCTCGAGGTTGCGGCTGATAATGGCTTCATCCTGACTGGCGCGAACACCCAGTAACATCATCAGAGCGGTTTGTCCTTCGTCGTTGATCAGGTCGGGTCGTGCCTGGTGGTCGATCAACGTGTCCACGATATCCCGGCCATTTTCGAAATCCTGGCTGTGAATGGCATTCTGAGCGGCGGCCATCAATGGGCTGTCACCGCTGGCATCATTGGCGTTTGCATTGGCACCCAGATCAAGTAGCAGCGAGACCATGGACGAATTCCAGCGTGCGGCCGCGAGCATCAGAGGGGTGACTTTGTGCATCTGCAGTTGATCGACCGACAGGCCGTGTCCAACCAGCTGCTTGACGGCGTCCCGATGGCCGCCAAGTACCGCAGCCCCCAGCGCTGTGGTGACATTGATCGTTGCCAGCCCGGTATTGGCTGACGCAGTCAGCAAACATGAAATGACCGCCATGTGCCCCATGCCAGAGGCGTGGATCAGCGGCGTCGCGCCGTCATCATCACGAATGTTGACATTGTCACCTCGCGCCAGCAGTCGTTTGATGCGACCCAGGTTGCCCTCTCGAGCGGCGACCAGTAATTCGCGAGGGCGCTCGTCAACGCGACCTGCTATGGTCTCTTCATTGATTCGGGCCATCATCAACAATCGCGAAATGCTGCGATCATTGCTGTTCATCGACAGCGTCATCGCCGATTCGGCCAATTCGTTGGCGCGCAGTGGATCGGCCCCTGCGCCGATGAGCAAGCGGATGATGGCGTGCCGGTCCGGGTTGCAGGATTGTACCGCCTCGATCAGTGGTGTATTGCCGTCGGCATCCTGCTGATTGACGTCCAGATCCATTTCAATCAACGTGGTCACAAACTGCTTGTTACGGTAACGGACAGCCCAATGCAAGGCCGTTCGCTGAGTCTCATCGAGAACCTTGAAGTCTGAGCCATTCTCAACCAGAGTTGCCAGCAATTCGGTCTTGTATTGTTCTGCGGTCTGGTCATGCAGACCCTGACGACTGACCTGATGTTGAAAGTCGGTCATTCCCGATAGCCAGATGATCTGCTCGCCAGTGTGATCGATCAGGGCACCATGTCGGATCAATGCCTCGATGATCTGCGGGTCAGGGCGAGCTTGTTGCAAAATGGCATCAATCAAGGCCAGGCCATTGCTGCACTCTGCATTGGCGTCCAGGCCATGATCCAGCAGCCAGACCGGTGAGAGCAGACAGCCTTCACTGACTGCGGCCAGGAAGGCGGCAGTCATCCGCTGAGGGCTGATCTCATCGGTGCTCATCAGAACCGAGTCCATCAACTCGGTGTTTTCTTCCCTGGCGGCCTGGATCAAAGTCTCCTGACCGGAGGAGTAGCTGCGTGCCTGTTCTGTTTGTGCCGCCTGCGATTGAGCAGAAGGTACAGATTCAGGCGCCTGAAGAGAATCAGATCGTGAAGCGCTTTCAACCTCACCCAGATCAATGACCGAGTCGAGCCGAACCGAGGCCGACTCAGATGAATCGATCTCTTCCAGAGGCTCGAATGCAAGTGAATGGTCCCGATCAGCCGACACATCCGTCACGCTGGGGCCGGGTGATTCGAGTTCGAATATCAGCTCTGGTTCAGGTTCAGGTTCAGGTTCAGACTCAGTTTCGAGCTCGAATGTCAGCTCAGTTTCGAGTTCGAATTTCAGTTCGGGCTCAGGCGCGTTGTCCACCGTCTTGTCCTGAACAGCTTGTGCTGCCTCGAGTGGCAAGCCCGACGGAGAATATGAAGTGCCGATGTCTATACTGCCTATCCGACTGGCGGACTCAAGATCAGTTCGACTGCGTTTGGTGAACTGGCGTCTGGCCCAAGCCAGGTCATCCTCGTTCTGCAACTCTGCCAGATCAATCATCAGTGGCCGGTCAGACATGATGATGTCATCAGGCATCAGGTCATACTCCGGAGCGAGCTTCGAAACAGTTGAGGCGGGGTTCGGCTGTGTTGCCGCGATTGTCTGGAGGTGCTCAGGGCGAGAGATTGCATGAGCCGGTGCAGCCGGCATTACGCTGGCCGTTGAGCCGGATGAGACAGTCTCGGTGGACTGTCTGGACGTCTGGCTTTTCAGGAAAGTGATCTGGGATTGTGCCCAGACGTGATCGTCTGCCATGACCAGTTCGGCTAAATCGATCAGCTCGTGATCGGGGTCCTCAACCACAATCTGCTGACTGTTCTCGACCGCGGCAAGGGCCGATGATTCTATCCCGAGTGCTTTGGCGATGCGCATCCGTCCAGTGGCTACGGCAAGGTCGGCTGCTTCTTTGTTTCCGGCATTGCGAGCACGTGGGTTGCATCCCAGTGAGATGAGCAAGCGGATGGTCTCAGCGTCTGATCGCCTGGATGCGACGGCAATCAGCAGTGCGGTGCGCCCCAATTTGTCGGTCAATTCAGTGTCTGGGTTCCGGGAAAGGAACCGTTCGATGACCGGGTTGGCTCCGGAGCGAGCAGCTTCCATCAGGGCACTGTTGCTGAATTGGTCGATCCGGTTGATGTTCGCGCCCGCCTTGAGTAGTCGCTCAGTTATTTGAGCGTTGCGCGACATGGCTGCGTTCATCAACGCGGTTCGATCGAGTTTGTCGGTGGAATTGCAATCAGCACCGGCCTTGATCAACAGGTCAACGCCCTGGCAATCGTCTTCTCTGGCGCAGGACGCTGCGACCAGAGGTGGCAGAGCGTCGGTCTGATTGAGGTCAGCACCGGCCTTGACCAGTTGTTTGCAGACATTCCAGTGGCCTGTATGACAGGCCAGTGTCAGCGGTGACATTTGCCGCTGGTTGATCCGATTAAGGTCAACTCGTTGCTCAATCAGTTGATCGGTGCTGATTTCATCGTTCTGTGAGACCGCATGATGCAGGGCAGTATTGCCCTCAGTGTCCTGATAATTAAGGTCGGCGTTGTGCTTAAACAACAGTGCAAGCGCTCGAGTGCGGTCGCCATGTCCGCTGAGGATCACATCCATCAGTGGCGAGTGATCGCCTTCAAATTGATTGAAATCATGTCCGGATTCGGCTTGTTCGCGTAATCGGGGCAGATTGCAGCGAAGAGTCTGATCGGAGGCTGGAGATCTGACAGGTTGTTGCGGGTTCATGGGCGCTCCATTGTGCGTCATGGCCTCGGCCAGTGCGGTGTCGCTGTCAGCGGTATTCGAGCTCGTCATCGCCTGCTCGTGTTGCTGTGGTGTTGCTGGTTTGGGTGCCAGATTGCTGCGAGTCGGTGACTCTTCGGGTGACTGCAGGGGTCTGAGCAAGCGGTCCACCCGCGAGAACAATCCTAGCGTCAGAACAGGTGCCAATACTAACAGATAAGCCCATTTCATGACGACGACTGGCCACAGCGGATAGACCTGCGGCATGAGCATGAGGATCAGCGGTAGTGAATTGAGAATCAGAATCAGCACCAATGGCACAATCCCTTGAATTCGCATCAGCGTATTGTCTTCTGTCAGGTCAAGTCCGATGCGACATCCACGGCCCAGCGTGGTGCCAAATGATTCTTGCTGACCTGGATCGTACTGCAGCGCATACAGAGTGGTGGCATGGGCAGGCCACATGCGCAGAAAAACCCAGATGGCCACCAGCAGTGACACCAGGGACAGGCCCGTGACGGGATAGGCTGCAGATTTGCTCAGAACCATGATCGGGGTGATGATGAGCACCAGCACGGACAAGATGAACCCGATCTGGAACATGGCCTGAATCAGAATGGCCCGATGGCGCTGTTTCCAGTCGCGGAGCATGCTCGGTTTGAGGACCATGCAGGCAACGACCATGTAGATCGCATGGTTGAGAGTTTGGGCTATGACGGTCGTTCGGTCCGGTAGCCATTCTGATAGCCATGCCAAGGCAGCAGGCAACAGAAACCAGAGCAGACGAGTCGATCTGAATTGTGACGTAGCAGGCTGCATCCAGTTTTTGGGGTATGTGGCTCTCAGAGTTGACAGTTTAACTGATCAATTCAGTTAAAGTCATTGATAGTTTTAGGGTTGTTATTGAGCGTTCAGGCTAGGTTGGCAGCAAGCCTGGTCACAATCGAATCCATTGAGGAGTGTTCCATGAGTGTGAATGACGAGCAAGAACCCCTCGGATCAAGCCAGGATCGAGGCGATGAACGCTGGATTCTGATCCGGGATCTGGTTCAGTTTCAACTGAAGTTGATTCTCGATGGAGTCCGGGATCTGTTGCTGTTGCCGGTCAGTCTGGTCGCTGGGCTGGGCGGACTGATTTTGAATCCGTCAGAGCCTGACCGGTATTTCAGGGCCGTGATGGGTGCTGGACGACGCACCGAACGCTGGATCAATCTGTTTGGTCAGCAGGCCGATCACGATGAAGATGCCAGTATTGATCAGCTGTTTGAGCAAATTGAATCACGGCTCAAACAGCAGGCCAACAAAGGTGGCTTGACTGATACGGCCCGACAATCGGTCGAGCGTTCAGTCAATCTGTTGCAATCACTGGCGGGCAGCTTTCGCAAGGGTTCTTCAGACCGTCAGTGAGTCGCTGACAGACCAGAGGCCATTCAGAACCTGATGAGCCTGTTGCAGCGACAGCGGCTTGCCAATCAGATATCCCTGAGCAAAATCACAGCCCATCCGGCTGATCAGTTCCAGTTCGTCTTCGGTTTCTACACCTTCGACCACCGTGATCAGGTTCATGCCTTGTACCATCGAGACAATGCTCGATAACATGCGTTCGTCACGCGAGCGTTGCAGCGCATTGAGGATGAAAACGCGATCCAGTTTGACGATGTCCACATCCAGACTCAACAGGGTGGCGAGTGAGGAATATCCGGCCCCGAAGTCATCCAGGGAGACATGGAATCCGGCGCTGCGTACCAGATCGATCCAGATCCTCGTCGAACTGACATCCATTTTCATGCCTTCGGTGATTTCCAGCTTGATGTCTGCCCGATCAATGCCAAGCTCATCGGTAATGCGAATGGCCTGGTTCACGAAGGCCTTGTCCAGAATCTGTTTCATCGACACATTGATGCTCATGAATAGCCGCTGATTAGGTATCTGTTGTTGCAATTCGAGAAGCTCCCTGCAGGCAGTATCGAATACGAACAACCCTACTGGACCGATTAATGAGGTTTCCTCAGCCAGCGAAATGAACAGTTCCGGAGAGATGAAGCCGCGTTTTGGATGGTCCCAACGCGTCAGGGCTTCGAAGCCGGCAATCCTGCGATTCTTGACATCCAGCAATGGTTGATAATGAACCGCCAGTTGATGTTGTTGAAGGGCTTCTTTCAGCTCGGTGTCGAGGCGGATCTTGTCGATGCCGTGAGTGACGTAATCGAGCACCACTTCGGTGGTCACAAGTCGTGACCCTTGACGCGGAATGCCGTGCTCAAGATCGGGTGACAGACGTGATCGATAGCGTTTGAGAAGAATCTGGACCAGCAGCCTGAGAATGGGGTCGGCCTGATCAATTCGCTCGGTTAGTTGATTTTCCGTGACCACCAGAAGCTGAGTCGCAGTGTTGGCAATGGCCGAAGCGGTGCGGTCCGATCCATCGATGACCGCCATTTCGCCGACAATTTCTCCAGGCCCAAGGTGACAGAGAATGACCTTTTCACCATCGATGATGGACGAGATTTCCAATTCGCCCGATTCGATGATGTAGGCACAGTCTCCAGGGTCGCCCTGATGAAAGAGCGTGTCGGCCTGCTTGAGCACGCGCAGATTGTCTTGGTCGGTCATTCCGATCCCCTCATGGTTCGGTCAAGGGGAACCTCTAGAAACCTGCTGCGTGGTCCGATTGCGGCATTGCGCGGAATCCTCATGTACAGCCCAGTACACTGCGGTTCCTGTGCTCCGTGCGCCTTGCACTCGAACCGCTCGCTACGGTTTCTGGTGGTTCCCCAAGGTCTCGGTGTCATTCTGCTTGTGCCAGCTCAGTCATTGTGATGAAACTGGACAAATGACTACCCGGTCGGTGCAGCAGCCAAGTGAGTTTGACTATACGTCATTGTCTCAGTTCTGTCCTCATCGCTGGCTCGCTCTGTTGCTCCGGACCCGACGCCACCAGGCCGTCGGGCAGCATGACGTCGAGTCGCCGAGCGTCATCGCGAAGCACCTGGCTGCGCCAATGACTCAGGCCATAGTGGGGCAGAATCAGTCAGGCTGCATTGATCAGAGTCTCCTGCGCCTGTTTCGTCTGGCCTGTTTATGCAGGACCAGGCCCTCATTGTTCAACATCGAGGTCTGCCAGCTTCCCTCGTCACCCAAAATTGTCTCATAGGTTCTGACTGGCCAATCGAATCAATGTCAGCGAGTGCTCATGCTGACCCAGACTGAGTTTGACGAGAGCCCGATTGATTTGCCTGCGATACTTTGGCGGCATGACCATGGAGCAGATTGCTCAGCTCCAGCAGTGTTCGGAACGCACCGTGCATCGGCGCTGGACGCAGGCTCGGGCCTGGATGACTCAGCAGATCACTGCAAACCCTGGTGACACGGCAGCGCAGATTGAGGTGACAGAGTCTGTCGCGCCTCAGTTCTGATAGCGAGGGTCAATAAAGGGCATCTCCGGCTCAGGGGCATCAGGTAACAGTCGAACCTGTTGATCGACAACGGTCACATTCAGTCGCGTGAGACTCGCGCCAAGGCAAGGACCTGAGAGACACAGACCCTGACGGACATCGAAGGTGGCACCATGAGCAGTACAGACCAGATGGCCTGCTGGCGTGAACAGCAACTGATCCGGCCCCCAGCTCAGGGATCGACCGGCATGAGGGCAGACATTGCGATAGCCGAAGACCTGATCACCTCGACGAATCAGAACAACTTCGGCGACCGGATGATCGCTTAGCTGAATCACCTTGCCCGTTTCTTCTGATACATCACACAGCGCGCACAATGTGATACCGTCTCCTTGCTGATCGCTTTTGTCGGTCATCAAATGATCTTCTAACCTTGAACTTTGCCGAACATACATCAATCTGTATAGAGATGAAACAACGACCCGATCTGCAGTATTTTTTGAACTCTCATCGACGCTTCGCTGGTCGGGTGCCTGGTGTGCAGTCGACCAATCCGCTGATTCGCGCCCTGTCCTGGATGGCAATGATTGTGCTGTTGGGTGTGTCGATGGTGGTCGGTTTCGTGTTGCTGGTTGTGCTGCTGATTGGCGGGCTGATGCTGGCATCATTTTTCAAAGTCCGATCTCTGTTTTCGCGAAGCCCGCATCCCGGACGCAGAGCGCCGCCTGAGCCGCAAGGTCCTGCCGCCCCTGAATCGACGCCGAGTTCATCCGAACAGATCATTGAGGGCGACTTCGAGGTCGTTCAGCGTAAATCGACAGACTGACCCGTCTGTATCAGTAAATCAGGTTGATCACCGTCAGGCTGATGACCAGAAACAGTACGGTCATGATGCTGCCCACTTTCAGAAAATCCACTACTCGATAATTGCCAGGACCCATGATCAGAGCACTGACCTGATGGGTCGGGATCAGAAAGGCGTTTGACGCCGAGATGGCAACGATCAGAGCAAAGACGGCAGGGTCACCGTCGACTGCCAGTGCAATATTGATGGCCAATGGGACCAGCAATGTGGTGGCGCCGACATTCGACATTACTAACGTAAAAAAAGTGGCTAGCAGGGCAATCAGGACCTGCAGTACAATGATGTCCACGTCGCCGACCAGTTTCAGGGTTTCCTGAGCCATCCAGGCGGCGGTCCCGGTCCGGTCCATCGCCAGGCCCAGAGGGATCAGGCTGGCGAGCAGGAATACGGTCTTCCAGGACACCGCACCATAGGCTTCGTCCATGTTGATCACGCCGGTCAGAACCATCCCCATCGCCCCAACCAGCAGGCACACCGATAGCTTGAAGTCGGTCATCATGATCATGGCCATCGAGAGCATGAAGAAGAACAGGGCCCAGAGGACCTTGTGCGGCCGCTGCAACTCCTTGGGGATGTCACTGATGATGACCAGATCTCGTTCGCGGTCGGCCACGGCCAGATCGCGCCAGAACCCATGCACAACCAGCGTGTCGCCAACGGCCAGTTGCAGGTTGCGGACGTCGTCGCGAAAAATCTGATCGCTGCGCTGCAGCGCCAGTACCGTCATGCCATAGCGTTTACGGAAGCGAACATCACCGACACTCTGACCTGCCAGAGACGAGCCAGGCTTGACCACAACCTCGGCAATGCCGGCGCGAGAAGGGTCAAGCTGATTGGCAAACTGTTTCATCCTCGGCATCAGGGTCAGATCCCACTGCTCGGCAAACTCTCGCACCTGTTGCTTGGGCCCCATCACTGCGAGCACCGAGCCGACCAGGATCAGGGTATCGTTATAGGGCGCAATCTTGCGATCATCACCGGTCCTGATTCCAATGATGACTGGCGCACCGGCGTGTCTCTC
>QIKT01000018.1 GCA_003233095.1 Oceanospirillales bacterium
TGCCGTCAGCGTGGTTTTGCCATGATCCACGTGGCCAATGGTGCCGACGTTGACGTGCGGCTTGGTACGTTCAAATTTTGCTTTGGACATTACTGTCGTACTCCGCGAGTTGTTTCAGATTCAACAAACGAGCAGGCGGCTGAAGTCGCCAGCAACTCATTAACTATTTTTGCATGGTGCCCACAAGTGGACTCGAACCACTGACCTCTTCCTTACCAAGGAAGTGCTCTACCGCCTGAGCTATGTGGGCCTCAAACTACATGATTGCCAGCCACCGGCTCCGCAGTCATTCCTTAAGACTGGAGCGGGTGAACGGATTCGAACCGTCATCATCAGCTTGGAAGGCTGAGGTTCTACCATTGAACTACACCCGCTTTGCCGTTTTGATGGTGGAGGGAGGAGGATTCGAACCTCCGAAGGTAGAACCAGCAGATTTACAGTCTGCCCCCGTTGGCCGCTTGGGTATCCCTCCGGCAAAACAGCCCGATATTTTCGAGCCTTCTCTGCTCCATGTCAAGTGAAGCAGCGCGGCATTTTACCGACAATCGTTTTCAACAGCAACACCTGAATCGAGTTAATTTCAGCTTTCTTCGCTGCAGCTGGAATTCTGCACTCAGACATTGAATCGAAAATGGATCACATCGCCCTCAGCAAGGCGATACTCCTTGCCTTCCTGCCTGAATTTACCGGCCTCTTTTGCGCCTTGCTCGCCTGAGTATTGAATAAAATCATCAAAGGCGATTGTTTCGGCGCGAATAAAGCCACGCTGAAAGTCAGTATGAATCCGTCCGGCCGCCTCAGGTGCCGTCGACCCCGAAGCCACCGTCCAGGCGCGAACCTCTTTGACTCCGGCAGTAAAGAAGGTCTGCAGGCCCAACAGGTTGTAGCCTGCCGATATGAGACGATCCAGACCGGATTCTTTCAAGCCAAGATCCTGAAGAAATTCGGCCTTTTCATCGGCATCCAACTCGGCAATTTCAGATTCAATGGCGGCACAAACCGGCACGATTTCGGCGCCCTCGCTGACCGCCAGGGCCGTAATGGCATCAAGCTGAGGCGATTCAAGCAATCCAGCCTCGTCCACATTGGCGATATACATCACAGGCTTGCCGGTAATGAAGTCAATATCAGCCAACAGAATTCGATCGTCTTCGGTCAACTCCATGACCCGGACCGGAATTGCCTCATTGAGCTGATCGCGAATCCGGCTGAGCAGTGCAATTCTTGCCTTGGCGTCCTTGTCGCCGCCGCGCGCCTGCTTCTCGGCTTTCTGGAGGGCGCGCTCGGCGACCTCCAGATCAGACAGTGACAACTCGATGTTGATCACTTCAGCGTCAGCCACCGGATCAATACGACCACTGACGTGCGTGACGTCCTCGTCGACGAAGCATCGCACCACATGCGCAATGGCATCGGTCTGCCTGACATGACCCAGAAACTTGTTGCCAAGCCCTTCGCCCTGTGACGCGCCAGCCACCAGACCTGCGATATCAACGAATTCCATCGTGGTCGGCAGAACACGTTGAGGATTGACGATGGCGGCCAGCTGACCCAGCCTTGGATCAGGAACGGGCACAATGCCCACGTTTGGCTCAATGGTACAGAACGGGTAGTTGGCCGCCGCAATTCCGGCATTGGTCAGCGCATTGAACAGGGTCGATTTGCCAACGTTTGGCAATCCGACAATTCCACATTTGAATCCCATGTTGACCTCTTGATTATTGAGTATCGTCGTCGCTGGTATGAAGCTGGGTCATGGCCCGCTCCATCTCACCATCGAGACACAGATTCAGCACGTCCAGAGATTTGAGAATGGCGGCATGAATCCGTTCGGCCTCACCCTTGTCTGGACGCCCCAACACATAATTGACCACCGAGCCACGACCTGAAGGCCGGCCAATACCGAGCCTGAGCCTCAGATAATCACGACTGTCCAACGCGCTATGAATGTCCTTCAGCCCATTATGCCCACCGGTTCCTCCGCTGAGCTTTAGTCTGGCCACCCCAGGTGCAAGGTCAAGCTCATCGTAGACCACCAGAATCTGCTTCGGATCCAGCCGATAGTACTGCGCCAGAGCAGAAACCGCTCGACCGCTGTGATTCATGAAGGTGCTGGGCTTGAACAGAAAAAGTTTGTCTACACCACGATGCCATGAGGCCAGACTGCCGGATAACTTCCGGTCTGAAGTCAGCGTTAGGTCGAGCGACGACGCCAATGCATCCACAAACCGAAACCCGGAATTATGCCGGGTTTCGGTATATTGACTGCCTGGATTCCCCAGGCCGACGATGGCCCTGATCATGCTATTGACCGTGGCTCAGATCGACTCTAGCTGTCGCTGGAGTCGTCGTCAGAATCGGTCTGCGCTTCGGATGTGGTTGGAACCTCTGGAGAAGGCGCCTCCTCATCAGCTTCTGGTTCGGCCTGAACGGTCACGTGCTGGGCAGAAACCACAATCTGGTCATCACCATGCGACAGTGCCACCAGCTCAACGCCATTAGGCACGCGGATATCTGACAAATGACGCATTTCACCTGGCTCCAGCTTGGCCAGATCCAGGGTCAGGAACTCGGGCAGATTGGTCGGCAAACAGCTGACTTCGATTTCGGTGACCTGGTGAGAAATCACCACACCGGTCATCTTCTCAGCAGGCGACGCATCTTCATTTTCGAAGTGCAGTGGAATCTGGATTCGCATCAATTCGGTATCGGAGATACGCTGGAAATCCACGTGCATGATCAACGACTTGAACGGATGACGCTGAAGATCGCGCAGAATCACTTTCTGCTTGCGGCCATCACCGACTGTGATTTCGAGAATACTGGTGTAAAACGACTCTTCTTCGAGCGCCTTGACCATAAAGCGATTTTCAAGCTGCAGCGCAATCGCATCCTTGCTCAGGCCATACAAAATGCCCGGTACAAAGCCTTGTCTGCGCAGGCGGCGGCTCGCACCCTTCCCGCTATCGTCCCTGAGTTCGGCAGGGATCTGAAATACATCTGACATACATCACCTCAAAATAAGCCCATTCGGGCATGATTTCTGAAGGACCGCGACCAGTCCATCAGATGGTTGGCAGCCTTCAGGCCACCCAGAAAACTCATCAATCCACAAACATCGAGCTGACCGATTCATCGACCGCAATTCTGCGGATGGTCTCAGCCAGCATTTCGGCCACAGAGAGGACACGAATTCGATCGCAGTCTCGCGCTTCTCGTGACAGCGGGATGGTATCGGTGACCACCAGTTCATCCAGTGCCGAGCTCTCGATATTGCGTATCGCATTGCCCGACAACACCGGGTGGACGCAATAAGCCGAAACGCTCTTGGCACCGTGTTCCTTCAAGGCTTCACTGGCCTTGCACAAGGTACCGGCCGTGTCGACGATGTCATCAACAATCACACAGCGCTTGTTGCTGACATCACCGATGATATTCATCACCGTGGCCTCATTGGCCCGTGGGCGTCGCTTGTCGATAATCGCCAGATCTGCATCATCAAGTCGCTTGGCCAGCGCCCGAGCTCGAGCTACACCACCCACATCGGGCGAAACCACGATCAACTCATTCATGGGTACTTCTCGCCATATCTCGGCCAGAATGACCGGGGAGGCATATACGTTGTCGACCGGAATATCGAAAAAACCCTGAATCTGATCAGCATGCAGGTCAACTGTCAGCACCTGATCGGTCCCCACCGCGCCAATCATGCGCGCCGCTACCTTTGAGGTAATCGGTACACGAGTGGACCGCGGCCGGCGGTCTTGCCTGGCGTATCCGAAGTACGGCATGACGGCCGTGACCTTAGCTGCCGACGATCGTTTCATGGCGTCAACAATGACCAACAGCTCCATGAAGTTGTCTGCCGTAGGCTGACAGGTGGGCTGCACAATAAACACTTCCTGACCACGCACATTTTCAAGCACTTCAACGGCGACCTCGCCATCACTGAATTGCGAGACGCTGATCTTGCCCAGCGGCGTGTTCAGGTGATGCGCAATGTCTCGCGCCAGAGTCGGGTTGGCCCGACCGGTAAATACCATGAAGCCTGACGGTGTAATCATCCGAATCCTGTCAATACGTTGGCCACGATAAAAAGCCCGTGGTTCATCGAAACACGGGCAGGAATATGGCTGGGATGGCAGGACTCGAACCTGCGAATGCCGGGATCAAAACCCGGTGCCTTAACCAGCTTGGCGACATCCCAAAAGCGAATGCATCAGTCCATTCATTACTGAATGCGGCCAGAACTTGACCCATTCAATGGATCATGACTGCCTGATTGACTGAGCCGTCAACAAGACGCGACATTGTATCGGGGTGATTCTATCTGTCAATAGTCCATTGACGAATTAGCAGTCTGACCTGTTGACCATCACGTCGAACCGTTATTTTTCGAGGCAGTTGATGTTCATTGACCTCAAGGTAACCTCCGTACTCGATCCGCCATCCGGACTGACTCATCGATCGAATTCGCCCGTCCAGATCCAGATCCAGCTGGGTCACCGGACCACTCGATGGAATGCCCTTGAGCCAGTCACTCAGCTGTGTCACTGGTATGTTCCAGTCGAGGTGCTGATCGATCAAGGCCTCAATACTCGGAGCCTGGTACTGATTGCCATCGGACAATCGCAGCATCGCCCGCTGCGGTACGATATCGAGTCGCCAACTGCCCTGCCCAAACGCTGCATGAAAGCGCAGTACGTCGCTGTCATGCTGATGAGACCAGCTCAGTTCGCCGCTCCCTCCATCGCGTCCATTGGACAGCGCCAGCCGACCGCTGATCTGCCAGTCGTCCAGTTGGTTCAGGCTTGCGTGTGGCGAGAATGACACATCATCCTGACGCTCACCACGTTGTGCGCACGCTGACAGCACCAGTATGGCCGTGGCAGTCGCGACAAGGCGGAGGACTCCCAGCCCCGTCATCCAGATTGGCCTCATTCCGACAAGCGGGCACGAGTCGCCTGAATAATTTCGGAATCCGGCACCGCCGCAAGCCCTTCGGCCCAGACCTTGAGAGCCTCATCCTGCTGACCGGACACCCAAAGCACCTCACCCAGATGGGCGATGATCTCAGGGTCGTCCTGCATGTCATGAGCTTTCCTCATGTATTCGATCGCTTTGTCAAGATTGCCCAAGCGGTAGTGAACCCAGCCCAGCGAGTCAATCACCGCAGCAGACTCTGGTTGCTGTGCATGGGCGCGCTCTATCATGTCCAGCGCCTCATCCAGGTTAACCGAACGATCAGCCATTGAGTAACCCAGTGCGTTCAATGCATTAGACTCATCCGGCTCCAACACCAGCACCTGACGCAGATCCTTTTCGGTGATGTCGAACCGATCCATGCGATCTGCCAGCATGGCGCGTGCATACAGCACATCCACGTTGCCCGCCAGCATGCCCACCGCCTGGCTCATGACTTCCATGGCCTGATCGATTTGATCGTCGGCCTCAAGCAGACCAGCTTCGGCTCTGAAGGCTCGGGCTGCCACCTCGGCACTGCCATTCTGAAGCCGCTGCAGCACGAAGCGAGCCTGACTCATGTCGCCTTTCTGTCCCATCAGGATCGCCATGCGCAGGCGCGCGGTATCAAGCCGCTCGCCCGAGCGGACCTGCTTCAACCAGTCAATCGCCTCTTCTATCGGTTTGTCGAGGGCTTCGGCCAGCTGACCCAGAAAGAAATACTTGTCATCCTGGCCCTCTTCGTCGACCTCCAGCGCCTGCATGCGCTGATACGCGTCCTCAGCGCGATCGGGCTGATCACTGGCCACCGCATAGAGCGACTTGCTATACAGGATGCTGACATTGTCCTCAAGGGATTCAAGTTGCTCCAGTGCGCCCACGTAATCGTCCAGTTCTGCCAGAAGGACTGCATAGGTCTGTCGCATTTCGACGTTGTCTGGCTCCAGCTCAACGGCTCTGGCAAAATCTTCTCGCGCCTCATCATACAGACCCAATGATGTGCGCAGCCTGCCTCGCCAGTTGAGATTGGCCGCATTGTCCGGCTCGAGCTTCAGTGACAGCGTGGCATAGTGTTCTGCCTGCTCGATTTCATTCAACGACACGGCCAGATCACTCAGGCCCATCAGAACTTCGATACTGGCAGGAGGAAGATACAGTTCAGTCAACCGCGTCAACAATTCACGCGCATCAGACTTGCTCGGAGAAGCGGCCAGCAGCTTGACGATTCCGCCCCAGACGTCAGCACCATCCAGATCCGAACGGACGGCCTGCAACCGTAACATGGCTTCGATGCTCTGCCAGGACGCTTCGAGATCAGCATCCTTGAGCGTCACAATGGCCGCCATCCGATGAGCTTCAGGATCAGAGGGTGCCAGCTCCAGCCATCGAGCACTGGCCTGTTGGGTTTCAGATTGCAGGTTGGCAAAGACGGCAATCTGGACGGCCCGCTGAGCAATCGCAGGATCATCAGACAGCAGCGCTGCCTTCAGATAGTATTTCGCTGCAATCTGATTGAGCTGTTGCCGGCCTGCAATCTCGGCCGCACCAATGTAGTAGACAATATCGGGGTCGATGCGCTCGGCAAAACTACCTTCATCGAAGATACCCTCCGGCGGGGTGTTGCCATTGCCTGGCAAGGGATCGTCCTTGCCGTTGGTGACTGCACACGATTGCAACACCAGGCTCGATAACACAACGACTAGGAACAGAAATGAGAGTAACATTTTGGGCATGATCAGTTTCCGATACGATAAGCAGTCAGTCCAGACTTTTGGTACGACCATGAGATTGGACGCGCGTTCAGTCTGATTGGATGATTTTGCGTCCTCAGCGAGCTTGTGGATCCGGCCATCAGGTATGGGCCCGGTTTCCATGGAAACCAAACGCCAAATACCGGATAATATCCCGTTGACCCTGCCATATTTTATAACACAGAAATTGGTAGAGGTTTGCCACAACCGGACGCAACCAGCACTTTTTCATCAGGAGCCTGACCAAGGTCAGCATCACATACCATGCCACCTCAGAGCACAGAGTTCATCGTCATTCCATGCCAGCCGTCACTGATCGACGATGGAACGAGCTTGCGCGGGCATTCATCCTCTGAGGTGGCGCTGCCTGGTCGTCTCAGAGCATGATCCAAGCCTGATGCCAATCCAACTGATCGGCCTCAATCATGCCACAGCACCGGTCGCGCTTCGCGAGCAGCTGGCGTTCAGTGATGATCAGACGATCAGCGCCTATGATCAGCTCACAGCCCTGAACAGCATTGACGAAAGCCTGGTGCTGTCGACCTGCAATCGCAGCGAAATTTACTGTGTATCCGAACTGCCCATTCGCCAGGATCTGATTGGCTGGCTGTGTCAGTTCCATTGCCTCAGTCAGGATCAGGTAGAACCACATCTGTACTACCACGTTGACGCTGATGCCGTCAGACACCTGCTGCGCGTGGCCAGCGGTCTGGATTCGATGGTCCTTGGAGAACCGGAAATACTCGGCCAGGTCAAATCGGCATATCACCAGGCACGATTGCAAAATTCCCTTGGCTCTCGACTCAATCGGCTGCTCGAGCTGTCGTTTTCAGCCTCCAAGGAAGCACGCAGCCAAACGGCCATCGGCCAGGGCTCGGTTTCTGTTGCGGCAACCGGTGTCAAACTGGCTCATCAGGTGTTTGCCAACTTGTCCGATCAAACCGCCCTGCTGATTGGCGCGGGTGAAACGATCGAACTGACTGCGCGCCACTTGCAGGCCCAGTCCATCGGCCACATCATCGTTGCCAATCGCACTCACCACAAAGCCCGTGCGCTGGCCGAACGTTTCAGCGGGGCTGCAATCGAACTGGACGATGTGGACGACTGGTTGCCAAAGGCCGACCTGGTATTCTCCTCCACCTCATCCAGCGAACCACTGATCAGCAAGGAGCAAATGGCTCGCAGCATCAAAATCCGCAAGCACAAGCCGGTGCTGATGGTGGACTTTGCCGTGCCGCGTGATCTGGACGAGCGGATCAATGAACTGGAAGACGTTTTCCTGTTCACCCTCGACCATATCCAGGAGCTGGCCCAGAAAACCGAACAACAACGTCTGGCTGCATCCGAAGAAGCAGATAGTTTGCTCAACCGCCATCAGGACGATTACATGCAGTGGCTCAATACCGAACAACAGCGGCATATGCTGACGCAGATCAGGCAAGGCTCCGAGCGGATCCGCGACCGGGTGCTGGCCGACGCTCGCAAACGTCTGGCCTCCGGACAGTCTGCTGATGAAGTCATGGCTCGACTCGCCAGTCGCCTGACCCAACAGCTCATGCACCAGCCCACCATGACCATACGCGAGGCCATCGACAACGACGATCAACACACGCTGGAGGCCGCTCTGGCCATGTTTCTCGACAACAAGGATGACCAATG
>QIKT01000071.1 GCA_003233095.1 Oceanospirillales bacterium
AGCTCTTGAATTAGATCGCGAATAGCCGGCCCACTCCACAAAGCAAATGGGAGTTGCATCTGTTCCGGGCTCTTACCCACAATGATCTCTTCGAGTTTGCGTTCTTGCGTCACGCTGAGCTTACGACCGTCGCCAATTCGACGCCCCCTCTTTCCAATCTGTAAAGCCTCCAAGCCACCCTTTTCATGCCGTCTAATCCAGTCGCCCACCGTCGCATAGTGAACGTCGATGACCCGAGCGATCTCATACCGGCTCATTCCATCGGCGAACAACCGAATGGCCTGTTCCCGGTTATGTTGCTGCACTTCGGTGCTGCGTTTTCTGGCATCAGTTCTAATCATACGCTCGATTATAACATTTTGCGTATTTGAATGCTGGGTTAATAGTTCATGCAACGCCCCCCTCGCGATCACAAGTTCGATCGATCACTGCCATCCCTGCTGCCGTTGATCCGGCTCTTTCAGCGCCTGCCAGTCGATCGCATCGCTGCGCCGTGACAGGACGGCTTCGATGGCGCATGAAATCACCATGCCCAGATCATCGAACTCAACCTCGGTGATGATGAAATGCTTCTCCCGATTAACCGGTGTCACCGCGGTCCACTTGCTGTGCAACAGTTTGCGCGGATGTATCTGATGGGTCAGTTAAATTCGATCCGCTCTTTCAATTATCGACGATCATCAACAGCAGCATTACGGTCCCCGTATACACCAGCACACCGAGGATCGCGAAGCCCAGACCCTTGAGCACCGTGGCCCGATGGGCGTATCGATACACCACACTGTAGCCAATCAGGAACAAGGCCAGCCCAAAGATCAGCAGAAGCCCGGATTGCCGATCCAGCTCGATCGACATCATGATGGACAGAACAGCACCCAATGCATAACCGAAACTGGAGGCGAGGCTGCCAAGCCAGGACACAGGAACCCTCACAAGTCTCGAGTAGCCGAAGTGCAGCGGCCACAGTAACAACGCCGAGCCCAGCAAGACCGGAAACAGTTCTGTGCCACCAAAGCCCGCATTCAGACCGCAACAGGCAGAGACCTCGGTCAGGGTCAGGACGCTGATCATGGCGAGTATCCAGCCGATTAAGGTCGAAACCCTCATTCGGAGTTCCGCTCCAATGTGATGTTCTCGATTGCATGGGTCGCCTGCCTGTTCGACGGTTCGATCGCGGCTCGCTGTGTCCTTCATTTTGATGTCCTGTTCATGTACAACAGCACCATCCCGGCAAACGGTGCGAAGATCCAACCGAGGAAGAACCACAACCAGACACTACGGCCGGTGCTCTGAGCCCAGTGCATGCAGAAGATCCCAAACAGGAAGAAGACCAGGCCAACGGTTGCGTAGTCTTTCTCGATCATGTCGATTCCTGCTGCGCCAGCAAATACGTCACCGCTGCTCGAACCGTCGCTACCTGAGCAAGGATGCAGATCTCGTCATCAACTTTCGGACTGTCCGGATAGACCTCAGTGGTGGTGACGAAACGAGCGTCGGTCATTCCCATGCACAGGCCAAGCTTGCGAGCGGCATATTCGATCACGCCGTGCTGCTGCTGCGACTCACCGATGATGCAGCCGTGCTCATCGGCCACAGCAACGTGGGTGACTTGCTCAACCGCTTCGATAATGGTGCGTTGAAAATCGGGCGTTGGTTTGGCCGCATCGTCGACCGTATAAAACCCGTCCGGGATGTGCCAATTATCGTGATGAACACCATCACGCGCCGCCAGCGCCGGGCGAAAGGTGGTGTTGTCGGTGTCGGTGGTCTCATGCAGATCTATGTGCGCATCGAACTGGTGTCCCTGCTCTTTCAGATAGGCCATCAGGTGCGCCGCCTCTTCGGAGGGGCTGTCAGCATGGAAGGAACGATTCGGATCAATCGCCTTCGGATTCCAGCGGTTGGTGGTCTCGTAACCCCAGGGGCTGATGCACGGCGCCGATAGGATGTTGATCCGTTCTGCGTCGATCGCACCGTGATCATGCAGGTATCGCAACGCACCTTGCACGCCACTCGTCTCGTAACCGTGCACGCCGCCGGTCAGCAGCAGGGTGGGCTTCTCGTCGGACCAGTTGAGCGAGCGGACGACATACAGCGGGTAGCGCTTCGGGTCAATCGACAGGGCACCATACTGGAATATCTCGAAGCGACCGCGCAGCTGTTCGACCTTCGGGTAGACCTGGTCGGCAACCGTTCGCTGAACGGCCTGATCGGCCAGCCACTCGACCTTTTCGGAGTCGCTCCAGGGGACGCCGGGGCTGCCAATGGAACAGGGGATCTCGGTCATGAGTGTGGCCTCGTGAATCACGGTCTGACGATATCTCGCGGCATGCTTTGGGTCAACCGGAGTCCCGGTGAGTCTACGCCTGATGGCGATGGGTCATCATTGTGTTTTTCTGGCTCAGGTTTTGCCTGATGGCGAAACCTGACACAGAACACACAGAAAAAACCACCATCGCGACCAGGAGCCTGACGGACTTAACATGATCGACTGCGGAAAACCCGAGTTTGGCCAGATGTCCCGATCTTGTTCGTTACATAGCGGCGCTATTCGTCTCAAAAGATCCAAAAATCTGACTCAAATTGGCTTTCCCTCGCGTTGATCGGTCAAGTCCGACAGGCTCCCTAGCGCCTGAGTGACAGTTCCTGCCTGACCGCCGGCATAATCCGCCGACTGACTGGCACGGACTGCTCGTTGTCTAACTGCAGCTTCCCGCCGCCAGATGGCAACCTGGTCAGTCCGCGGATGAATCGAGTATTGACCAGATAGGAGCGATGCACGCGCAGGAAAATGCCCGGCAACTCCGCTTCAAGCTCGGTCAGGCTGCCCTGGTACAGGGCCTGTGTCTGATCCTGCTGGTTCAACTCGACGTAGTCGCCCGCACCCTTGCAGTAGGCGATGTCGGCAATGTGGATCCGCTCGACTTTGCCGACGCTACGCACTTCCAGATGACCAGGGTCCTCCTGCTGCTGATCCAGGATCAGTTGCAGGCGATCTGCTCGGGCCTGCTCCTCGTGCAGGCGCTGACGATGTCGCGACACAATCCGCGCTTGCTGAATCACCATGAAGATCAGCAGAGCGGCAACCACATAGAAGAAATATCGGTCCAGAAAATTAGACGGCGCGATGGTGATGATGGCACAGAACAGCGCTAGCACGACCGCGTATCGACCCGCCATCGGCTGCCGTCTGACCACCGCAATCAGACACAGGATCAGGCCTGCGAGAAGCGGAATCAGCATGACCCCTGCGGCCTTGAAATCGAAACCAGGCACAAACGCGATGACCAGAACCATCAGCAGGGCCACGACTATCCCGACTCGCCTTCGCCACGCCGACTCGCTTACCTGGGCCATGACGTGGAGCAGCAGCGAAAAACCGAACAGCGCCGAACAACCGGTAATGACCAGCAGTCGAACATCATGCAGTGGATAATCGTAGGTCAGCGCACCGCGTGAGACTTCGGCCAGCAATTGCAGTGCCGCCGACAATGCCATCAGACACAGCGTCCATGAACCGTCCGAGGCTCTGTGCTTCGAGGTGCCCCTCTCGAGTCGCTGCATCCATATCAACACCAGCAAATACAAACCCGCCAGCAACAGCGCTCCGAACGGCAGCAGGCTGGTCCAGTAATAGCGCAGCATGGCGTCGGCTGGATGGCCCGGCTGATTGACGCCCAAACCATGCACCGGATGCAACAGATGCAACAGATTGTGGTGCGAGGACATGCGCAGCGTCAGCGTGTTCTCCCCCGACCTGAGCACCCCGTGTGGCAGATTCAGGGTGGCATCCATCCGCCCTGGCTGCTCTGTCTCGGCATCCGGACCCGGCGTACCGTTGCTGCCGATCAGCTGCTCATTGACCCAGACTCGACTGGCAAATTTACCAGACAGCAGCACCACCCATGGCAGATCAACAGACGCGGTTTCAGGCAATTGGAATCGGGCACGCACCCACAAGTCCTTTCCTTGTGGATCGAGCGTAATCAGTGGCACGTCCTGACAATCCGGGCCATTCATTGTGGGCGGCCGATCAGTCTCACCATGCGCCGGGCAGACGGTCACTGTGTCCATCTCAACCGAGTGATAGGCCTCGGCGTTCATGGACAGACACAGTCCCAGCAGCAGGGGACAGCACGATAGTATTCGGGCAAGCAATGACATGCGCTCATGCTACTGCCTGCGCCCCTCAACATCCACGGCCGTTCACCGAACGGCGGCTGCCACTCACCGAACAACACGTGCTTACAGGCCACCGGGCTGATTAGAGTGGGGCACACTCTGATCAACAGGACACCACACATGACACGACTAATCACCACACTGCTACTGTTGGGCAGCCTGTTCCACCCGGCGCATGCCACACTGACCGGGTCATCGATTGCGGGGGAAACCGCCATTACCTTCACGACCTCAACCGATGAAACCGCGGAAGCCTGGCGTGGGGTTCTCACCGTTCCCGAGAATCGCTCCCAAGCGGACTCTCGCCAAATCGAACTGCACTATGTTCGCTTTGCGGCAACTGGCGAAAAGCCTGGCTCACCGATCATCTATCTGGCGGGCGGACCGGGTGGCTCGGGGATTATGACCGCCCAGTACACCCGTCGCTTTCCGCTGTTCATGGCGATGCGCGAGTTTGGCGATGTCATTGCCTTCGACCAGCGCGGCACCGGCGACGCCAATACTTTGCCAAGCTGTACTTCCAGTGTGGTGATGTCGGCAACCTCTGTGCTCAGTGATGTCGAACACGCACACGAACAGCGCAAGGCCCTGACCGAATGCGTCTCGTTCTGGAAGGACGCCGACATTGACGTCCGCGGCTACACCACGACCGAGAGCGTTCAGGATCTGGAGGCCTTGCGGCAGCACCTGGGCGCCACCAAAATCAGTCTGTGGGGAATTTCTTACGGATCGCATCTGGCGTTGGCAGCCCTGAAGACGATCGAGTCGTCGATCGATCGAGTGATCCTGGCCAGTGTCGAGGGTCTGGATCAGACCATCAAGCTGCCGTTTGAGACCGATGCCTACTTCGCTCGCCTGCAAGCGGCGGTCAATCAGGATCCTGACATGAAAGCCGCGTTTCCCGATCTGGTGGCTATGATTCGTCGGGTTCACGATCAACTGGAGACCAAGCCGCTGACACTGGCTCTGCCGCAGAAAGACAGTAGCAGTACAGACCTCACGTTCCAGCGCCTTCACATGCAACAACTGTCCAGCTACATGATTGCCGACCCAGGCCGGGCACTGCAGCTGTTGATGCTCTACAGCGCCGTGGATCAGGGCATCACCGAACCCCTGGCCGGTGTTGTGTCACGCGTCTTCGAACCGGGACAAGCGATCTCATTCAATCCAATGTCGGTCCTGATGGACATCGCTTCGGGGATTGATCCGAAGCGCGAGGCCGTCATCATGCGGCAGGCACAGACCTCGTTGCTCGGTACCATGCTCAATGACTCCATCCACCTGAATGCGGTGTTGCCCGAAATCGATCTGGGCGCTGAATTCCGGCGCAAACCTGTCAGCGCTGTCCCGGCCCTGATTCTGACCGGGACGCTGGATGGCCGAACCTATCCGATTGAGCAGGCCGATGCAGTCTCCGGACTGAGCCAGGTGACCACGGTCATCATCGAGAACGCAGGGCACAACCTGTTCATGGTCAGCGATGAGGTGACCGAGGTTATACAGGAGTTCATGCGCGGAGAATCGGTTACTCGAACTCGTCTGAGCGTACCGATGCCTGCGATGCCGAGCTTCTGACTCCTCGTCACTCTCAGAATGGATAAGGCGGCGCCCTCAAGACCGGGTTCTCAGGGCGCTTGCCAGCTGTAGAACACCGACAGCTCTGCCAGATGATAGATAAACAGACCCGCCTGGACTCCGGGGTCCTGATCCATCAAAGCCTCGATCTGTTCAATCGATTCACCCGTCATGATCAGCATGCCGTAGTCCTCATAGCGTGCACCCAGCAGAATCAGACCCTTCTTGCGCATCGCCTGCATGTTGGCCGAGTGCTCTGCAAAGCCCGCTTGCTCTGCCGGCGGCAACTCGATCTGCCAGGCTGGACCTGTTTCAAGATGGACGATGAATTGTAGCGGCGCGTCGTTTTCCGGCTGAGCCTCGGCCACCGATGCACAGCACAGCGCGATCAAAGCCAGGACTGGCCCGATAGAATTGAATGAATTCATACAGGAAGAACGAACGCGCAGGGTAAGTCCATATCGGCATTGAATTTTGTGTGATCCGGCTTTCCCCGAAGAATGGGCATGAACGAATTGACTCCTTTTTTAAGCCTTATATCATGTTGCAAGTGGCAAACCCAACTAAGAGCCTTCCACGCCCATGAGTGAAAAAAAGATGATATTGAGGGCCGCTGTAGAGGTCAAGTCCTCGCCGGAGGAGTAAAATGCTCAGCTGTTGCTTCGCAGAGCGACAATGTTAAAGGGAACCTCTAAGGAGCCTCTGAACAAGTCGTGACCGGCTGTCTTGAGCGTGAAATACGCCCGCTCGGCGTTGCATGAGCTGAGCCATCGCACCACTATGACTCAGCTCATGCGCCTTGATCGGACGCATTTCCCTTCTCAATTCAACTCGCTTAAAACTTGTTCAGGGGGCTCCTTAACTCAGCGCCAAGAGTATGTTGCAATTTGCCACATTATGCACAATAATGCAATTATGCGTTTAAAAGGAAAATATTATGTCGGTTGCTGTTAGGATATCTGATCCCTTGGCTAAAAAAGCAAAAAGCCGCTCAAAAGCTATGCATAGATCTTTGGCTGGCCAAATTGAATACTGGGCAAAAATGGGCGAAATTCTTGAAGATAACCCTGACTTATCCTTTAGTTTCGTTCAAGAAATACTTATTAGCCGTGAACAATCAAAAAACCTGGAATTAATACCATACGATTTTGATACTTAATTAAATGAGTGGTATTCAAGTATTTCAGACGCCACTATTTTTAAGAATTAAAAAGAAGTTAAAAAATAATCAAGTTAAATATCTTAATGAAGCCATAAAAAATATTATATCTAACCCCGAAGTTGGGTTGCAAAAAAAGGGAGACATATCAGATATTTGGATTTATAAATTCAAAATGGTAAAACAAGAAACTCTTATCGCTTATCAATGGGACAAAAAAACAAAAACCTTAATAACATTGAGTGTTCATGAAAACTTTTATCGTGATGTTAAAAAATACAAGCAATTTTAATCCTTCAACAAGTATTCCACGCCCACATTTATAATCGGGTAGCCAAGGGCATCTAACCCTCAGCTCCCACAACACCCTGCATGCGTCTCCGCACAGTGCGTTTCACTTAGGGAGCCTCTGAACAAGTCGTGATCGGTTGTCTTGAGAGTGAAATACGCCCGCTCAGCGTTGCATTTCCCTTCTCAATCCAACTCGATCACGACTTGTTCAGAGGCTCCCTAACCAACCTTAGTCAACTTAAAGACCTCCAGAATTACCCCAAGACATGCACCCACCCCCAAAACCCGCTACAATCCCCCCACCCACAGGAACCGCCCTCCAGGCCGGCTGTTTGCCGTCCTCCGTGAACTCGGCGACCCCTGTTGGAACCAACAGGAAGAACCATGACCGAGACACCCCAATCCCCTGCGGATGCCGTACCTGCGTTCGCGCAATTCGAACTGCTGCCCGAAATTCAGACTGCTCTGGACGAAGTCGGCTATGAAATCCCCACACCGATTCAGGCACGCTGCATTCCGCTGTTGCTCGAAGGCCGCGATGTTGTCGGCCAGGCGCAGACCGGCACAGGCAAGACAGCCGCCTTTGCGCTGCCGCTGCTGAGTCGCATGGAGGTGCAGAGTTATCAGACGCAGCTGCTGGTACTCGCGCCAACGCGCGAGCTGGCCATTCAGGTGGCCGAGGCTTTTCAGAAATACGCACGACACATGAAGGGCTTTCATGTCCTGCCGGTCTACGGCGGACAGGACTATCGCGGACAGATCAAGGCGCTCAAGCGCGGTGCTCACGTCGTGGTCGGCACGCCCGGACGGGTCATGGACCACATGCGACGCGGCACACTGAAGCTCGGTGGCCTGAAGGCGCTGGTGCTGGATGAAGCCGATGAGATGCTGAAGATGGGCTTTATCGACGACGTCGAGTGGATTCTGAGCGAGACGCCGGATAATCGGCAGATCGCGCTGTTCTCAGCGACCATGCCATCGGCTATTCGGAAGATCGCCGAAAGCCACATGAATAACCCCGAGCAGATCACCATCAAGGTCAAGACGACCACGGCGGAGACGATCACGCAGCGCTACTGGCCGGTCCAGGGCGTTCACAAGCTGGAT
>QIKT01000126.1 GCA_003233095.1 Oceanospirillales bacterium
GTGGTCGTTTTCGTGGGACTCTCAGGTGGCAAGCTGTTGATCTGTTTGGAATTTGATCAAGGCTCTGACATCATAACCATTATCGGACAGTGCACCTTGGGAGCCTCTGAACAAGTCTTAAGCGAGTTGGATTGAGGTGGGAAATGCGTCCGATCAAGACGCATGAGCTGAGTCATCGTGGTGCTATGGCTCAGCTCATGCAAAAATCTTTTTTGTTCTTAAGTGGTTGTTTCATAACATTATTTTCGCACATTCCAGGCTTTTGTGTTATCTATTCAGGCATAATCCGGGCTAGGTAACACCGGAGTACCAAGCAGTTTCCACGGATCAGATCGCGGGCAGTCACGTCTACTGCCGGTCAGCACCCCAAGCTCATCGAGCTGACTGCCCGGCGTCCGATTGTTGATCCGATCTGATCAAACTCTTCAATCAGGCCATCAGCGCCTGTTTCAAACAAGCAGATCAAATGCCGATAGTCACCCGGATTCAAGTGCATCAACAATCTGGTAAGCTGCCCCGGAAGTCAGGGCGGGTTAGCGGTCTGACGAACCCAGGGAGAAAGAGTGCATGCCCCAGTTGGGACAAATCTGTGAATGCGAGGTCACCGTCATACATGCCGTTTCGGTACAACTGGATGCGGGGGCCCTGGGAGAGGCGACCTTGCCAGCCAAGGAGGCTCCCGAAGGGCTGTATGTGGGTCAGCTGTTGCCGGTTTTCTTGTACGAGTCAGGTGATGGAGGCTTGCAGGCAACCACTCGTACACCCAAGTGTCAGGTAGGGAAATTTGCCTGCCTGAACGTTGTCGGGACCTCGACAGTCGGTGCCTTTGTCGACATTGGCCTGGAGAAGGATGTACTGCTGCCCTTTGGCGAGCAGCATCGACCGGTGAAGGAAGGTCAGTCGGTCATTGTCACTCTGTTTCTGGATCGACGTGACAGCCGGCTGACGGCCTCGTCGAAAATCGACAATTTTCTGGATGATGATCGACCCGAGGGTTTCGAACCCAGACAAACCGTTAGCCTGCTGATAGCCAACAGTACTGATCTGGGCTGGAGAGCTATCATTGACGATCGACACTGGGGCGTCCTGTATCGCGCTGAAGTGTTCCAGCGGCTCAGCTATGGGCAATCCGTTCGGGGCTTTATCCAGCGCATTCGCGACGACGGCCGGATTGATTTGAGTTTGCAAGGCGGCCAGGAGACACGCGACAAGCACTGTCTGAAGGTGCTGTCCTACCTAGCGAAATCAGGCGGCCATGCACCTCTGCACGACAAATCCCCTCCCGAGGAGATCAAGGCGACTCTGAGCATGAGCAAGGGTGCCTTCAAGAAAGCCATCGGTGCGCTGTACAAGCAGCGGCGGATTCTGATCGATGAACAAGGGATACGATTGAACAAGGACTAGCAGCCTGTCGGACTTAACGGGTCGTCGCGAGGAACAGTCGATTTGAGTCAGATTTTTCGATCTTTTGAGGCGAATAGCACCGCTATTAAACGAACAAGATCGGGACATTTGGCCAAACTCGGGTTTTGTGCAGTAGGCCACGTCAAGTCCGACAGGCTGCTAGCCTGGCGCCTATCGGCATTATTTTCTCGCCAGAAAGATACTGTGACGGCTGCCTTTTCCAGCACGAGCTCTGACGGTCTGGCGGTTGACGCGATACCCAACCTTGCGAAGACGCTTTTCGAAGCGTGGATCCGGAGTGGCCGACCAGACAGCCAATACGCCACCGGCGCGCAAGCTGTACTGACAGGACGCCAGACCCTCGATGCTGTAGAGCCAGTCGTTGCCCTCATCGGTGATTGCTTCAGGACCGTTGTCGACATCCAGCAGGATCGCGTCAAAACGATTCGGTGATTGCCGGATCAAGGCACCCACATCACCGATATGCACGTCAGTCCTTGGGTCATCCAGAGGGCGGCCTGCACACTCGCCCAGTTCACCGCGATTCCAATCCACTACTTCGGGGATCAACTCTGCGGCCATCACGGTGGCGGTTTCTGAAACCACGGCCAGGGCTGCGGCCTGAGTGAACCCCATGCCCAGGCCACCGACCAGAATCGACGCATCTGTCTTGTTGCGCAGGTGCGCGCAGCCGAGTTCCGCCAGGGCATCTTCGGAGCCATGCACTCGAGAATTCATCAACTCGCCCTGAATGCCGGTAAATCGAATGGAAAACTCATCGCCGCGGCGCGCCAACTTCAGCGTGGCTGGGTTGCCGGGCAGGGTGGCGGTCCCCAGCGTGGTCCATGGAATCATCAGAATGGTCCCAATGCAGTGAAAGCGGTGACACTTTAGCACGGACCAGCGGCCAGACCCGAAGGTCTGTTTCAGTATCGCTCACCGGGCGTTTGCCATTCGGACAGGGTATGATGTGACTCAGAATTTTCCCGCCACAGGCAGGCATAAACCATGCAGAACAATCACGTCATCCGACGTATTCGATACATCTTTGATTTGAAGGATACCCGCATCGTCAAGCTGATCAGCATGGCAGGACAGATGGCCGAACTGGCCGAAGTGACCGGTTGGTTGAAGAAGGACGATGATCCAGGTTTCATGCCCTGTCGTGACTCGCAACTGGCGGCCATGCTCAATGGGTTCATCATTGATCGGCGCGGCAAGAAGGATGGTCCACTGCCTGCCGTCGAAAAAACTCTGAACAACAATCAGGTGCTGAAAAAGCTCAAGATTGCGTTGAATTATCAGTCTGATGACATGCTACAGACCTTCAGGCTGGTGGATGCCAGCATCAGCGAACACGAACTGTCGGCGTTCTTTCGCAAGCCGGGACACAAACACTATCGAGAATGCATGGATCAATGGTTGAAACGTTTTCTCGATGGCCTGGCGGTGCGCTTTCAAGGTGCCTGATCGGGTGTTTCTCTTGAGAATTGGGACACCAATAATTGCATCTGATGTGATGTTCGTACATCTTCAGTCCAATTTGCTACACTCCCTTACTATCAGTTTCCTGCAACCAGGGAGCCTTTGAACAAGTCGTGATCGGTTGTATTTCCCATCTCAATCCAATCCGCCCAGACTTATTCAGAGGCTCCTTTAGTCAGTAAAACTCAGCTATCGAAGATACTTCGCTACCAGACCTGCATAAACTTCGTTGAGTCCAAAGAGCAACGTATGAAAGGGCTTTTTATCAGAATTATTGCTTCGATTTGACAGGGCTGAGGAATATATGATTGATTTAAAGGATTCATTGGAATGATCGGTGCGATTCGACGCTGGCTGGATCGGCGTACCATTGCCCGATCATGCATCTCTGATCAGTCCTGGCAGGAGGCTTTTGCCGAATTGCCGGTTCTGGATCGACTTGATAAGGACGAGCGCAAGCGATTGATGGATCTGGCTATCCTGTTTCTGGATCGAAAAGTCATCAAGGGTGTGAATGGCGTCACGATCACCGAATCGATTCGTCTCATCATTGCGTTACAAGCTTGTCTGCCGATCCTCAAGTTGGGCATTCGCTGCTATCGCAATTGGGTCACGGTGGTTGTCTACCCGGCCGGGTTTGTCGCCAATCACGTTGAGTACGACGAGTTGGGGTTGGTGCGCCAATCAATGTCACATCGCCTGGGCGAGGCCTGGGTGCGTGGTCCGGTTGTGCTGTCACTGGCGGATACCCGTATTGCCGGGAAACTGGACGGCAGCAATCTGGTCATTCATGAGTTTGCCCATAAACTGGACATGCAGAATGGTCGAGCCAACGGATTTCCTCCGCTGCACCGAGGCATGAGCCGCCGTCAGTGGACCGATGTCTTCAGTGCTGCCTTCAGCGATCACCAGTCACGATGTCAGAGAGGCCAGCCAGTCGATATCGATTGTTATGGTGCCACCAGTCCAGCGGAGTTCTTTGCGGTCATTTCCGAGGTGTTTTTCGAGCAGTCCGGGGTGATCGAAGAACACTATCCGGATGTGCTTGAGCTTCTGATTCGCTACTATCGACAGAACCCCAAGCAGGCCACACTGCACGAATTCTTCCCAGGAGAGAAGAATGAATGAGACGCATATCTTTTCATTGTCAGGGCGTCCTTTCGTGGCCTTGCACCACTTGCTCAAGCTTGAAGGGCTGTGTCATTCCGGCGGTCAGGCCAAGCAGCTGATCGACGCCGGACTGGTGACCGTGGATGGCGAGGTGGAGCGTCGCAAGCGCTGTAAGATTCTAGCCGGCCAGGTCGTCGCCTTCGATGGAGATGAAATTCAGGTTTTAGGGAGCCTCTGAACAAGTCTTAAGCGAGTTGGATTGAGATGGGAAATGCGTCCGATCAAGGCGCACGGAGCACAGGAACCGCAGTGTACTTGGCTGGACATGAGGATTGTGAGCACCGCGCAACGCCGCAATCGGACCGTGCAGTGGGTTTCTAAAGGTTCCCCTGAATATGCGCAGTCCAGAGCAACAAGGCCGCCCTCGAGGGCGGCCTTGTTGATTCAGGAATCAGGAGTTTTTCGACGCTGCGCTGTTCGGTCCGCGTCCGCGACCGGTGCGACTGCGAGGCCGTCGTCCCCTGGATTTGTTCTCGCCGCCACCGGCATGACGGCCAGGGCCTGAGCGGGGTGGACCGCCGCGACGACCACCGCCACCACCTTTGTTGTTTCGGCCGTTAATGATGGGTTCGGCCTTGATTCTTGGGTCAGGGGTGTAGCCGTCGATGATGACTTTCGGGATCTCGCGCTTGATCAGCTTTTCAATGCCGGCCAGAAGTTTCAGCTCGTCGACGCAGACCAGTGACATGGCTTCGCCTTCGCGCCCGGCACGCCCGGTCCGACCGATGCGGTGGATATAGTCTTCGGAGACGTTCGGCAGTTCGTAATTGACCACATGTGGCAGCATGTCGATATCCAGCCCTCGTGCGGCGATGTCAGTGGCCACCAGCACGCGGACCTTGTTGGCCTTGAACTCGGACAAGGCGCGGGTACGCGCGCCCTGGCTCTTGTTGCCATGGATAGCAGCGGCCGAGATACCATCAGACTCCAGCTGTGTGGCCAGACGATTGGCACCATGCTTGGTGCGGGTAAAGACCAGTATCTGCTGCCAGTTGTTTGATCCAATCAGGAATGACAGCAGCTCCCGCTTGCGACCCTTGTCGACCGGATGCACCACTTGTTCAACCGTCTCGGTGGCGGCATTGCGGCGCGCCACTTCAACCAGCACCGGATCGTTCAGCAGACCATTGGCCAGTTGCTTGATGTCGTTGGAGAAGGTCGCCGAGAACAACAGCGTCTGCTTGTTTTTCGGGACCAGTTTCAGCACCCGCTTGATGTCATGGATAAAGCCCATGTCCAGCATGCGATCGGCCTCGTCGAGCACCAGAATGTCGATCTTCGACAGGTCGATGGTGCGTTGCTGGACGTGATCGAGCAGGCGCCCTGGTGTGGCAACCAGAATGTCCACGCCACGACGCAAGGTCTTGATCTGTGGGTTGATACTGACACCACCAAAGATCACGGTGGATTCGAGTGGCAGGTGTCGACCATAGGTTTTGACGCTTTCCTGGACCTGAGCGGCCAGTTCACGGGTTGGCGTCAGCACCAGTGCACGAATGGGACGCTTGCCGTTTTTTGACGGCGTGTCCATCAACCGCTGCAACAAGGGCAGGGTGAAACCGGCAGTCTTGCCGGTGCCGGTTTGTGCGCCGCCCATCAGGTCACGGCCTTCCAGAATGGCTGGAATGGCTTGTTGCTGAATGGGTGTGGGAATGGTGTAACCATGATCGGACACGGCACGACACAGTTCGGCTCGAAGGCCGAGGGATTCAAAAGACATGGGGATGTTACTCCGGAGACGGCCTGTCCAGGACTTCTATAGTCTGAATCGGTCCAGGCAGTCACACTACGTATGGATGGGAAATCACTGAGGATTACCAAAAGGTGAATCAGGATGCAGACCGAAGTGCATCGGGAATGATAGATATTGTACAGCAATGGCCCCTGATGCGCAGATTTATCTCTGCAGGTGACTGATGAAGCAGCGAATTCTGTTGCGCTTACTTCAATGCAACAGGACAGCAGGGATTGAAATCGAGTCAGTTTGTCTCCATATAATCAGTGCCACCAAATGATTCGGGCACAGCGAACACACAAAGAGTTTGCGTTGCCTGCATCAGGCGCGGTATAGTTGTCGGGCTACATTCTATGCTGGTTCTTGTCAGAAGTACTTTCCAAGTTCTGCCTGTAAGTTACCTCGTACGATTTGTAACACCGTTAGTTTTATTTTTTTTATTGTTTATTGAGGTAAGTAACATGGCGTCAGGAACCGTTAAATGGTTTAACGAATCCAAAGGTTTTGGATTCATCAGCCCCGAAGATGGCAGCAAGGATGTATTCGTACACTTTTCTGCGATCGCCAGCTCAGGCTTCCGTACACTGGCCGAAGGCCAGCAAGTCACGTTTGAAGTCGAGAACGGCCCGAAAGGTCCGCAGGCTGTCAACGTCCAAACCTGATCAGTTTCACGACTGATTGAAAAAAGCCCCGCTTGATGCGGGGTTTTTTTTGCTCTGCAGAATCTGAATGGGCTGTCAGGGCAGCTCGTCTACGCTCACTGCGCGGGGTGATCTGATCGACTCGCAAAATGTCTGAATCCAACGCATCCTTTGCCGCGCTCAAACGGCTGATTCGCTATGCCAAGGGCTATCGTAGCTGAATCTGGTTGGCCTCATTCTGCTCGGTCATGAATGAGCTGTTTGATCTCATGCCCGGCATTCTGATTGCTATTGCCATCGATGTTGTGGTTCGTCAAGAATCCCCGTTAGTCGCTGAATTGGGGGTCACCGATCCTCGTTCACAGATGCTGCTACTGACCGGATTGACCCTGTTGATGTGGATGGGGGAGTCACTGTTCGAATATCAGCTGAAGATCCTGTGGCGAAACCTGGCACAGGATATTCAGCACAGCCTCAGGCTGGATGCCTATGGGCATGTCCAGCAACTGGATCTGTCCTGCTTCGAGGATGCCAGCTCGGGAAACCTGGTGAAATTCTGAATGACGACGTCAATCAACTGGAGCGTTTTCTGGATGGAGGAGTCAATATAGTCTGATTCAGGTTGCGGTCGCGCTGCTGGCGGTTGGCGGGGTCTTCTTCGCGGTCTCACCCAGGATCGCCCTGATGGCCTTCACGCCGATTCCAATTATTGTCATAAGCGCCTTCTACTTCCAGCGACGGGTACAGCCATATCCAGCATACCGGTGACGCCATCACCGGTATGCTGGGGGTTACTCGGAGTCAGGCTGACTGACCTGGATATGCAAATCACTCAGCTGATCCTCCGACACGGTGCTGGGTGCCTGGGTCATCAGACACGACGCACTGGTGGTCTTGGGGAAGGCGATCACGTCACGAATCGAGGTCGAGCCGCTCATCAGGGTGGCCATCCGGTCCAGGCCGAAGGCGATGCCGCCGTGCGGTGGGCAACCGTAGCGCAGGGCTTCGAGCAGGAAGCCGAACTTGTCCTGTGCCTGTTGCTCGTCAATGCCGAGAATGCGGAAAATTTTCGACTGTAGATCCTGGTCGTGAATACGGATCGAACCGCCGCCGATTTCCCAGCCGTTCAGCACCACGTCGTAGCCTTTGCTGATGGTCTCGCCCGGATTGCTCTGGAGGCGATCCAGGTCCTCGTCCACCGGGGCAGTAAACGGATGATTGCAAGCGTACCAGCGGTCAGAACCTTCATCCCATTCGAACATCGGGAAGTCGGTCACCCACAGGGGTTTCCAGCCGGCATTGACCAGACCCAGATCGTTGGCGACTTTCAGCCGAAGTTCGCCGAGGAAATTGGCCACGGTCGGCTTCTTGCCTGCGCCGAACAGCAGCAGATCGCCGTCGTTGGCCCCGGTCATCTCCAGTAGTTTGTTGGCAGCGGTTTCGTCGAGGAACTTGGCAATCGGCGATTGCAGGCCTTGCAGACCTTTCGAGACGTCGTTGACCTTGATCCAGGCCAGACCCTTGGCACCATATTTCTTGGCGTATTCGGTGTACTCGTCGATCTGCTTGCGGGACAGGTTGGCTCCACCGGGGACGCAAATCGCGGCGACTCGGCAAGTCGGATCGTTGGCTGGCTCGGAGAAGACCTTGAAGTCGACGTGGCGGATGGCATCGCAGACGGTGATCAGCTCGAAGTCGATGCGCAGGTCGGGCTTGTCGGATCCGAAGCGAGTCATCGCGTCGTGCCAGGTCATTCTCGGGAATGGATTGGGCAGTTGCACATCCATGACCTCGGCAAAGGCATGACGGATCATGTTCTCG
>QIKT01000036.1 GCA_003233095.1 Oceanospirillales bacterium
CACCTCACCCTTCAGTGAATCCAGAGGCTCGGTATCCAGTTGAACACTCGAAACCAGCGAACCTCGTGTATCGATGAAATCAATACGGCCATCATTGCCTGATAGCAAGGCCAGCACCGAATCGTTGATATATTCAGCGAACAAGGACCCGTAGGGAGGCAGATCAAACTGCTGCTCATAGTAGATCGATGGCGTATTGCCCTGCCCAAAATCAAACGATCGGACGATGACAGTGGGTTGCTGAATTGTGGCTGGCACCTCAGTTCGATCGGACATGATCAGCGTCAGGTAGCGGTCATTCTCCTCGGAGACTGACAGATCAAACTGATCCGCTTCTCCCAACACCACTGGGCTGGTCGCTGGATCAAACGACACGAACCAGTATTTTGCAGGAGAGGATTGATGGTCGCGGTAAAACAGGCCATTGGATGTGCTCCGGTGAAAACGAAAGGAATTGGTCAGAGCAGGGTGATTCAATTGTTCGGGTGGCAATGCTGGATTGGTCGACACTCTGAACAGCCGGGCGACACCGTTGGAAAATCCCTCGGTGATAATGAACTCATCGTCCACATGACGCACGATACGAGAGGTGCTCGCCACGCTGTTGAGCAATACCGGTGTGGCAAAATCTGACATCTGCAGAAAGAAGGCGGATTGACCGGACTCCCCGCCACTGAGAACCCTGCGACCGTCAGACAACTGATGGAAACTTGAAACGCTTCGACTGTTTTGCGTCAACCATAACGCCGGAATGACATCCTGATAGCGACCGGCCCGGTACTCAAGTCGGTAGATGCTGCCACTCACAGTCTGATTCAGCACCGTATCGGTCACCGACTGGGTGTAAATCGCCTGGCCGTCTGCTGAGAAAACCGCATCGTTTCCAGCTTGCGCAAAACAGCTGAGATCTGAGGTCAGAAGACGCTCCTGGTCGACAGAATCAAAGATCGACCACTGGTTGGTATCAACCACGATATTGGTTCGGTGGATCAGATCTCCGTTGGCCGCGATCAGTTGAGCCTGGTAAGACCCATCTGGCACGAGAGTCACCCGTTCGTTGCGGCCATCCCACAGGACTTGCCCCTGTCCTGATGACTGGCTCGAAGTCGCATCAAACGTTCGATGAACACGATTTTGTTCATCCCTGATCTGAATCGTCGCCAATTGTGGCACTTCAAGATCATAGACAATCTGAGTGCGATCCTTGATCCCATCGCCATTGGGAGAGATGTACTTCTCAGAAACAAAAAAACGGGCATCGACAGAGCTGAGCTGAAGCGTTGCCTGATTGTTCAACTCATTGGTTTCGGCGACTTGATTATTGGCATCCAGTTGAACCTGAAAGCCAGTCAGCACATCGTCGACTGGTGCGCTGAATGAATAGTTCAGACTCTCGCCAGCCCCTCCTGGCAGAGTTTCAATCACGTTGCTGGCGATAGGAATTGTCTGACCGTTCGCCGTACTGGCCGTCACATCGATCTGCAGTGAGGAGATGTCCTGATCACCGAAATTGTTGATGTCAATCATGACATCCACCATCGCACCCGGTGAGGGACTGGATGGCACAGGATTGATTTGAGCAGCGTTGATCGCGGCATCAGGAAGGCTCAGAACCGTGATCGTGGAAATGGCCGTGTTGTCACTTTCGTTGGCTTCTGCGATGGCATGCTCTGAATCCACCACGACGATGTATGTGCGTTCTCCATGCCCTTGCACTGAACCCACATCGACATTCACCACGGTGTCAGCTTGACCACTCAAACCGGTCACTACATGCTCCGAGATCAGTCCAAGTGGCGTGACTTCATTCTCATACAAACTCACGGTAAAGGCAGGGGCATCACTGACTGATATATTGCGGATGGTCACCGCTACATTCAAAGGCTGGTTTTGGAGGGCCGGCAGCGGGGCGAAGCTGAAGCTCATGGCGTCCACAGCTAGATTGATCAGGGTCTGATCGACTACCTCAACACTGCTGGTGAACGCATTGTTGGACTCATCCAGCTCCGAGACTGCATTGCCGGGATCCACTGAGAAGATCAGATCACGCTGCCCCGCTTCAGGTGGCAGCCAGACAAACGTTCGTTGCACTGATTCACCAGCAGCCAGTTGCACACTCGCCTGAAACAGCACAATCTCCTGACCGTCCGTCACATCGGTGACCATCACATCGGCAGCCGGAGCATCACTGGTTCCCTGATTGATCAACTCGAAGGAAACAGAAGTATCGACACCGACCACTGGTGGGCTCGTGTCGAGTTGAATGGACTCAGCGACCACAGCAAGATCTATGCCCTGCCCCACCACCAGGGTTTGCTGAACCTGGTTGTTCGACTCATTGAGTTCGTCGACAGCATCTTCAGGATCAATGCTGATGACCAGCGTGACCGTAGAATCCGCTTCCGCAATGATCACTGGGATGGAAAGTGTTTGCCGCTCTAGAGCAGTGAAATCAATCATGACTGTGGACAACTCGATCAGTTCGTCATCCTCATCCCGCTGTTGAACGATGACCACGACGTCGCTGAACACGCCTGTGGACAGATTGCTTGCGTCAACGTCAACTATGAGAGTTTGCGGCAGATTGGAAACGAATCCGGGTGTGATCTGCAATGTCTCAGGGTGCAATGACAATTCTGCCAATAGACTGGGCGCAAGCACCTCAACGGTGAGGCTGCTCAGGTTGTCAGATTCAGTGCTTTCGACGACCGTATTATCGGAGTCAATGATTGCAGTGTAGCTCTGATCACCCACTGTGCTGGCAGTGAAGTAGTGCTGGAAAACGGACTGCTCGCCCCCGGCCAGCGGATCGACTGCAAACGTTTCAAGCAACGTGCCGCTCGCAAAATCGCCTGCATACAACTTCAGATCTGTACTTGCCGTCTGATTGAGTGCCGTATTTTTCACCAGGAAATCAAGCTCAAGCGTGTCGCCCTGGATGATCACTTGCGCTGACTGCTCGGATGTGAGCACCAGGCTGAGATTGGACAGTTCAAAATCCCGCAACAGTTCAAGCACCAGTGAGGTAGCGGCGACACTGCCATCCCAGCTTCCATCATTGTATTGGCGGCTCTGCAAATAACTGATCGCATTCTGAATCGCCGCCCCGGGAACCTGCTGTTCATATTCGGTTAGTGTGCGTGTGATCAGCGCAGTCAGATGAGCATTGTCCATATCCCGCCCAAATGATCCATCCGGGTTTTGCTGATCCAGAATCTGATCGAGCACCGATTGCACAATCAGCGGGGCAACATCCTCCCCCCTCAATCCTGACAAGAGCATCGCAGATGAAGTCAGTTGACTTCGCCCCGAGCCGGTGACACCCCACCCTTGATCATCATTGATGGTCATGATCAATGTGTCGATGATGGATGGATTGATGCTCAGAGCACTGAGGTCGATGCCGCTTCGCTTGAGCGACCACAGCAGCAGACCTGCATCAAATGGAGACCCGACATACGCCTCCGAAACGCCCCACACCTGCAAATCCGGCGAGGACAGCGAATCCAGAACCGCTGAGTAATCTGATTCACTCAGGAAATTCCCCTGCAAGAGCCAGGATAGTTCATCGTGATTGTCTGCGATCTGCGCGGCTAGCCATAATCGGCCCAGTGATTGCTGACTGGCTCCCGCATCGTATTTTTTCAAAGCATTGAGAACCAGTACCGTTTCACGAATGGAGCCGTTGCTGCCATCCGACCACGCTCCCGAAGAGGTCTGTTGACTGCTCAACCAATCCAGAGCGTGTTGTGCGTCGTATGCCTGACCTGAAAAATCGCGAGTGTTCAGGGCATTGGGAAACCCAGGCATCAGTTCAGAGCGGTCTCCTGCGGTGAGATGAAGAACACCCAATCCCTGAGTGGCGATTGAAAAACGCTGCTGAACGGCCCGCATCATCTGAACGACTTCATCAACGGTCTGATCACTCAGAGGCTCACCGGCTTGCGTGAGGATCACGACCCCTATCCTGAATTCATGTTGTGCTGAAGAATGATCGGGGCTGCGTTCACCCTCAGCCTGTATGATTTGATCAATCGTGACTGACGAAGCTGAACCCGTGATGGTCGTGCCGATGGGGGGCGGCAGCTCACCTCGATCAGTATCGCTGGAGTCAATCAGTGTGAATTCAGGAATTGCGGTCGGTGGGAGGAATCCAGCCAGGTACAGATCCAGCAAACTGTAGTGATGTCGGACATTGATCGTAGTGTGCGTGCCGTCGCCGTTATCCAGCCAGTCCGACCCGTACATCAACGAAGCATCCGAATTCAGAAAGTAATTCCAATGGACATCAAAACGACCCCGCAGCAAGTCAGATTCGAGGCCTTGATCGTCTATGAAATCGACATCCACTCCCCATCGATGCATGAGTTCATGCAGTGCAATATCAACCTGGGCCTGGTATTCGAAAGAGTTCACATCAAAATTGAGGCGACTCAAAGGCCCCATGTCGATATAACCCTGAATCGTTTCAGATCCAAACATTGACCGAAAATCGAACGGTGGCTGGCCAATGCCTGCAGTGTCGTTGAAGATGCCACTATAGAAGGCAACTGATTCACCCAGTTCAAACTCAAAATCGGTAAACACCACTAGAAAATCGAAGGCATCAGGGTGGTTTGCGAAATATTCTGTCGAGACAGTCATCCGAGGCTCCGAATTGCCTCGATCATAATTTCCTGAAAAGTTGACGTGCGAAATCAGCCCACGGTCTTCAACCCATTCGACAATGGAATTGCCCTGATTCCGTTGATCAACAACGACGGGCTCAACATCAGCGCGCGCCGTTGTCACAACAACCAGACTCAACAAACAGAACCATCGTCCGAAGGATCGTTTCATGCATTTCATATGTATTCAGTCTCTATTCGCAATTTGCTTTCGCATTTGAAGCAGTTCTCACCATCTTGCACTCATGTGCACACATCCTGTTCGTTCTCCAGGGTGCCCATAGTCATTAGGGTAATACGAGTCAGACTTTCCAGTCATTGAGGAGCAAACCTTCAAGCAAAATTCACAGTTGTCCCAGGACGCGTTAGCATTCAATCGAAGCCGTAATTTATAGGCGCTGGAAATTCGGTTGGAACCGAGGGAAAGTACAACGCTGCCAAGCGGTGATGGAAAGCGTTTAAGACCGGTGAGAGTATTCAGAATTGTTGGTGTGATTTGCACAGCAAACTCCTTTTGCTATCGAGATTCCTTTCATCTCAATCATAAATGAAACATCGTCGATGTCAAATGTGTGTCATCCAGGCATTCGATGTACCAGGGAGCCTCTGAACAAGTCGTGATCGGCTGTCTTGAGCGTGAACGACGCCCGCTGGGCGTTGCATGAGCTGAGCCATCGCACCACGATGACTCAGCTCATGCGCCTTGATCGGACGCATTTCCCTTCTCAATCCAACTCGCTTAAGACTTGTTCAGAGGCTCCCTGGATTGCTCATTCTTTCTGCAAAGATTCACCACTGGATTCCTGCCACAAGAACATCAAAACCACCACAACATCAGACATTGCGAACCAATGAAAACCTTGTTTGAGGCGATCACTCAAATGCGTGGGTAGTTGGGGACAATCAGAACAAGAGTGTAAAACAGAGACGGCCCGAAGCCCGCACGGTGCGGGCATTCTGGCTGATTTGTAGCGAACCGAGGGTTCGGATCGCTAAATTTGGCGGAGAGAGAGGGATTCGAACCCTCGGTACGGTATTAGCGCACACACGCTTTCCAGGCGAGCCCATTCAACCACTCTGGCACCTCTCCTGATGAGGTTGATTTCGTTACGAATCGTGCTTGTCAACGGAACAAAATCAGGTTGCGAAGAGTACTGGATGTTGTGACTGTGTACAAGCCTTGCGGGGTGTTGATCGCAAATCATCGGGAGCCCCGCCATCGCTTCAGATCGGCGGAAGTATCGATGTCGCTGTGTGGGGGCAACAGTGCGACGTTCAGATGGTTCTGTCTGGCTCGTGTCAGGGTCTGATTGAGTACTCTGGATGACCCCCAATCAACGCCGTGAAACAGGGCGGGTTGACGCGATGACAGGCCGATCAGGACGTAGCCGCCATCGGTGGCTGGGCCGAGGACCAGGTCATGGCCCTGCTCAAGCACTTCGAAGGCCTGTTCAAGACTGTCAGAGCCTAGCGATGGACAATCAGTGCCAATCAGGACGACTGCGTTGGCTTGCATCAGACCATGACTGAAAGCATGACTCATGCGATCTCCCAGATTGCGTCCCGATTGGGTCTTGAGTTCGAAGTCACACTGTACGTCCCTGAGTATGGGGTGGCAGCGACTGCCGTGCAGCCAGAGCTGGCCTAGTTCGGGGCGCTCGCGAACGGTCTGCAAGGTGATGCCGAGCAGCTTCCGATACCAGTGGAGTGCCGATACGGCTCCGATCGAGGCCTGCAGGCGGGTCTTGACCTGGCGGATGACGGGGCGACGGGCAAAGATCTGGATCAGACGACTCATCGGACGCTCCGATACCATCGGGCCAGTCGATCCGGGGAGACGCCGACGGCATGCGCCAGCCTCAAGCCCCACATCAGTACGATAGTGCGGACCACGCCCTTGCGCTGCCAGCGGCGGGCCGAGGTGGTCAGTCGCTGGGGCAGATTAACGGGCGGAGCCTGGCGTTTCATGATCTTTGAGAAGTCGATATCTTCCATGAGCGGCTGTTCGGGGAAGCCGCCGGTCTGTTCCAGCAAGGTGAGCATCGCGAACTGGCCCTGATCGCCGGTGGAGATGCCGGTGAGTCTGGAGCGCTGATTGATGAACCAGGCAATCATCCGATACGGCCAGCGAGGGTCATCAAGGGTCAGGTCGAAACGACCCCATAGCGTTGGATCATTCTGTTGCGACAAGGTCTTGAGTTGATCGATCGCGTCCAGCGGCACGCCCGTATCGGCGTGCAGAAACCAGACCAGTCGACCGGTGGCATGCCGCCAGCCGGCATTCATCTGTGCTGCCCTGCCGCGTGTCGATGTAAGCAGCTGGACCTGATACCGGTCTGCAATCTCTGAGGTCTCATCCTCACTGCCGCCATCGACCACGATGCAGTCGACGTCATCACCCAGGCAGTGCGAGAATGGACCGAGCAAGTGATCCAGCGTCCCCGCTTCATTGAGCGTCGGGATGACGATACTAACCAGAGGCGGCGCCTTCATGATGTGGGCCTGCCTGTCATGACAGGAATTGATCCGTGCGCCTATTGTTCAGACTGTTTCTTCTCGCGGCGGTGATCACCGCTATTGTGTTGTTCAATGTCTATGAGCTCGGTCAGTACCTGACGCTTGAGTATATCAACCAGCAGCTGGATCGGCTGCGCGAATTCTATCAGGCCAACCCGGTCTCGACGATTGCACTGTTCATGGGTGCCTATGCCCTGCTGACCGCCCTGTCGATTCCCAGTGCGGCGGTGCTGACCGTATTGTCTGGCGCTATCTTTGGCTGGGTGGTTGGAACGCTGGCCTCTGCGGTTGCTGCAACCATCGGAGCCACACTGGCGTTCCTCAGTGCGCGATTCCTGCTCCGTGACTGGATCTCGGGCAAGTACCCCAAGGCGGCCCGGCAGATCAATCAGGGCGTTGACCGAGACGGGGCTTTCTACCTTCTGAGTCTCAGGCTGACACCAATCTTTCCGTTCTTTGTCATCAATGTGGTGATGGGTCTGACCCGCATGAAGACAGCTTTGTACGCGGTCATCTCTCTGCTTGGCATGATTCCAGGCACGGCCATTTTCGTCAACGCTGGCAAGGAGTTGGCAAGCATCAAGAGTCTGGGCGATATTCTGTCCCCGGCAATCATTGGCTCGCTGACGCTGGTGGCTGTTGCACCCTTTGTGTTCAGAGGCCTGTTTCGAGTGGTCCAGACTCGCCGCAAGCTGTCCGGATTCGACAAGCCAAAGACCTTCGACAATGATTTGGTGATTGTCGGTGCCGGATCTGCGGGTCTGGTGACCGCGGCCATCGCTGCGGCGCTGAACGCGAAGGCCACTCTGATTGAGCGCGATAAGATGGGTGGCGACTGCCTGAACACCGGTTGTGTGCCGTCAAAATCACTGATTCGAAGCGGCCGTCTGGCCCATGAGATCCGCCACGCGACCGATCTGGGCCTGATCGACGCCAAGGCTACCGTGGACTTCCCAGCGGTGCTCAAGCGCGTGCACGAGGTGATTGCCACCATTGCACCGCATGACTCGCGTGAGCGATTTGAATCTCTCGGCGTCAA
>QIKT01000007.1 GCA_003233095.1 Oceanospirillales bacterium
TGGACAGCAGCACCCCAGTGTGATCGACTTGGCGGCGGCTGGGAAGACAGGCTGCTAGTCTGTCATTATCGGGCTCCTTGATCGGGGTCAATCAGGGAGATCACCATGAGTTCATCCAATCGTTTGCGTTTGCTGCTGGGCTGTTTGACAGCGTTGGCTGTCGTGTTGCCCGGCAGTCTGGCCTTCGCCTGTCATACCCCGGACCGCGCGTTGATCCTTGGCAAGAAATATCCGGGTGAGAATTTCGTCGAGCAGATGCACGACGCGCATATGAATCAACCGAAGATTCCGTATGCGTTCAAAGGCGTGACGACCTGTGAGAGCGGGATGGCCGATATTTTCCCTTGCAGCGGTGTCGACCTGGTCGGTTTTCTGGACATCTCTGAGATTGGTGGTGGCACGGGTTCGGACAGCTGGGGATGGAAGCACGAGGCCAGCGACCGCTACTTTGCTCTGGTGGGTCGCTCCACCGGAACCGCTTTCGTGGAGATTACCGATCCGGCCAATCCGGTCTATCTGGGCGACTTGCCCAGCGAGACCGGTAGCAGTGTATGGCGCGATATCAAGACCTATCAGGATCATGCCTTCATCGTCTCTGATTTCAATGGCAATCACGGCATGCAGGTATTTGATCTGACCCACTTGCTGACGGTCAGCAGTCCTCCGCAAACCTTTACTGAAGATGCCCTTTACACCGGCAGCACATTGTTTCCACTGACTTCAGCTCATAATATCGCGATCAACGAGCAGTCTGGCCATGCCTATGTCGTTGGCGGCAGTTCAGGCAATCCATGCTCTGGCTTGCACATTGTCGATATCAGCAATCCGTTGACGCCGATCTTTCAGTCCTGCTTCAACGATGATGGCTACACCCACGATGCCCAGTGTCTGACCTACAACGGTCCGGACAGCGATTACAGCGGCAAGCCGCTGTGCTTTGCCAGCAACGAGGACACGGTGACGGTGGTCAATGTCAGTGATCCGGCCAAGCCCACCCAGATCCAGCGCTTTGCATACGAGGGAGCACAATACACCCACCAGGGTTGGCTGACCGAAGATCATCGTTATTTTGTGATTGACGATGAACTGGACGAACGGGCACTGGGGAATGGTAATGTGAATACCCGCACTTACGTGGTGGATTTCAATGACATCGACAATCCGACCTTCAACGGTTTCCATGAGGCGGGTGGTCCTGCGATTGATCACAACCAGTACATTGTGGATGGCCGAACTTATCAGGCCAATTACAACCGCGGACTGAGAATTCTCGAATTGGGTGATCTGTCCACTGCCAGCATGACCGAAGTCGGTTTTTTCGACACCTTTCCCAGCGGTGACAGCTCCGAGTCCTTTGCCGGGGCCTGGAATGTCTATCCGTTTTTTGACAATGGTCTGATTCTGATCAGTGACGTCAACCGCGGTGTATTCGTGCTGAGGACAAGTTTCATCCTCGGTGATGATCTGTTCGAGGACGGCTTCGAGAGCAACTGATCAGTCCAGCGTGGGTTCACGGCTCAGAATCCAGCCGTGAGAACAGCGCCGGGCCTGCCAGCCTGCTTCAATCCACAGGCTGCCGGTGACGGTGTTGATGGCTGTGGGTCCCTGGTGTCGGACATCAGAATCCTCGTCGCCGGTTCGATCAGGCAGGATCACTCTGGAGGGTCGGCTCAGACGGACCCGGATGCTGGCCAGTTCCACCGGAAAGTCCAGCGTTTGCCCAAACCGCGATTGATACTGCGCCTCGAAGCGTGCCTTGATCTCCTCCAGACGGTCGCTGCCTGGCGCGTAATCCATGGGCATGAGTAGCGATTGACCCTTATATCGACATTCCAGCCAGCAGTTGATGCTCAGTCCGGTCTCCGTTTCGGAACCTCTTGCAGTCGGATCATCAAGCTGCTCAGTCAGTTCTGTCATCAGTACGTCCAGGCTGGATGGTTGCTGCGCGAGCAGCGGTGCCATGATCGAGCGAGTCACTTCACGACCTTCCTCACCCAGCAGCAGTCCCACCGAGGACAGCACCCCGGCGTGATCGGGGATCAGCACACAGTCGGTCTGCAGCAGATCGGCAATCTGGCAGCCATGCAGCCCACCGGCGCCTCCGAAACAGCACAGCGCCAGACCGCGTGGGTCGATTCCTCGTTCAACCGAGATAACGCGCAGCGCGGCAGCCATTTGCTCGTTGGCCAGTTGAATCGCACCCGCTGCAATCGCATCGATGTCGAGCCCACTGCGATGGGCCAGCGGTTCGAAGGCCTGTCGAGCCAGATCAGTCTCGAGGTTCAGGTCATCGGCAAGGCAGGTGCTCGGGTCCAGATGACCCCGCAGCAGATGCGCATCGGTGACCGTCGGTTGCGAACCACCACGTCCATAGCAGGCAGGTCCTGGGGCGGCGCCGGCAGATTCTGGCCCGACGTGCAACATGCCCTGAGAGTCCAGCCGGATGATCGAGCCACCTCCTGCACCAATGGTATGCATGTCCACCGCGGGGATGGCAACCGGCCAGTCACCAATTCGATTGTCTCGTGTCACTGCGATGTCGCCCTGAATCAGTGCGACATCCGAAGAGGTTCCGCCGACGTCCAGCGTCATGACGGCCTCGTGCCCCATCGCTCTGGAAAACGCCTGTGCAGCCACCAGGCCGCCGGCAGGACCGGACAGCAATAATCGAACCGCTTGACCAGAGGCATCTTCTGCGTCTGTTGACAGACCATTGGACTGCATGATTCTCAACGAGGCATACGGTCCAGTCGCAGACAGCGAGCTCAGGTAGCGATGAATGACCGGCCCGATCGAGGCGTTGATCCAGGTCGCAATGCCGCGCTCGTATTCGCCAGCCTCGGCCAGCGTACAGGAGGACAGGCTGACATGGAGATGACCATTGAAGCACTCGGCAATGCGCTGCTCCTCGGTATCATCCAGATAGCTGAACAGCAGGTTGACTGCCGCCGCTTCGACCTTCATGGCCTTGAGCTGATCGAGCAGCACGGTCAGTTCGTTCTCATCCAGTGGTGCCAGCAGCTGACCATCAGCCGCCCGACGGCAGGAGAGGCCGAGGCAGAGGGGTTCGGGAACCGGAGGCTCGACGGGGACCGGGGACAGGCAGAACAGTTCGCGGCGGTTCTGCCGACCGATGGTCAGCACATCGGTCAGCCCCTGGTTGGTAATATAGGCCGTTCGCACGCCCTTGCGTTCGAGCAGTGCATTGGTCGCCACCGTAGAGCCATGAGCCAGATGCAGCTGCGAGGCATCAATGCCGAGCTTGCTCAATCCTTCGACAATGGCCCGAGCCGGGTTGTCCGGTGTTGAAAGCTGCTTGAAGACCTCCAGCTGCCCGTCACGCAGGATCGAGAAGTCGGTAAATGTGCCGCCGGTATCGATGCCGACATGAATCATCGGTGGCGAAATGTCCTTGTCTGTCATGAAGTGGATATCGATTTGCAAGACGCCAAGTGTACACAATCGAATCGACCCGAACAGGCCGTTCGGCAGGCTTGCTGGTGATCCCGCTCGAGCTGAGGTACCCTTCTCGCCCATGAGCCCACACCCTGCGTTACTGGAAGTCTCTGGCCTGCATTGTGCCTACTCGGGCCGCACGGTTGTTCATGATCTGAATCTGGACCTTGAACCCGGAACGATCCTCGGATTGCTGGGACAAAACGGTGCCGGCAAGACGACCACGCTGAAAGTCATTGCCGGCATGATCCGTCCACTGCGCGGCTCGGTTCGAGTGCTGGGAGAGCCGTCGCCCTGGCAGAACGTCGCGGCCCGCAGGCGAGTCGGGTTTTGCCCCGAACTCCCGTCTCTGTCCACGCAATACACCGTGTTGCGGCAGCTTCAACTGGCAGCGCGATTGTCGGCAATCAGTCCCGGTGATCTGCCCAGATCGGTCGATCGTGTTCTGGACTTGTGTGATCTTGGGGCGCTCCGCGGTGAGCGGATCAGTCAGCTGTCGCGAGGCATGACGCAGCGCGTCTCGCTGGCACAGAGTCTGGTTCACCAGCCGGATCTTCTGGTTCTGGATGAGCCAGTCAGCGGTCTTGATCCGATCCATGCCGCGCAGCTGCGCGAGCTGCTGACACGGCTGCCCGAGCGCACTGCGGTGGTCTTTTCCAGCCACTCATTGAGCGACACCCAGTTGGTCTGTGACCAGATCATGGTTCTGCATCAGGGACGTTGCACGCATCAGGGGTCGTTGAATCCAGCGGAGCGCGCACGCCGCTATCGTCTTCTGGTCTCGGCGCCAGTCGATCAGCATCAACAGGCTGTGCTCGACAAGTATTGCCAACAGCTTGCCATCAGAGGATGCGAGATTGAATTGCAGCTCGATGGTTTGAGCCGTATCAGCGACCTCATCACCGAAATAGTGGCCCTCGGTGCCGGCATTGAGAGCTGCCAGAATCTATCCCATCTGAACGAAGCGGACTTGCTTGCGATGCTGACCAACACAGCGGCGGCATCGGCATGATCAATTGGGTGGCAACTCGACACGAACTGGCCTCGCTGTGGTTGACCCGCTGGACGCCGTGGGTGTTACTGGCCATCCTGATGGCGCTAATCAGCTGGCAGTGGTTTGCGCTGATGGACCAGCAGTTGCTTGAGTCCGAGCAGAACCAGTCGATGACCGGGGTGACGGCGGCCATCATGATCCCGATGTTTTTGCCGATGACCTTGCTATTGTTTCTGTTGGCAGCCCTGTCAGGCTTCAGAGGGTTTGGGCCGGATCAGCTCAGCGGTCAGGATATTCTGATTCGCAGTGCACCGGTTTCGGCCGGATCACGGGTGTTGGCCAAGGTGCTTGCCGGCTGGTCACTGCCGCTGATGTTGATCGTCTGGCTGGCGATCCTGGCGATGGTGCTGTCGTTTGGCCATGATCTGGATCAGGGGCGGCTGCTACTGGCCTTGAGTGGTCTCATGCTGATCAGTCTGGTTGCGGTGCTATTCACTCAGGTGATCAGTGCGCTGATCCAGCAGCCATTATTCGCCGTCCTGTTCAGTCTGATGGTACTGATGGCGCTGTGGTCCATTGATCAGGCCGCGGTGTCTCGATCGGTCGATGACACCTGGCTGTCGCTGATCTCGCTGACCGCTCATTACCGTCATTTCCTGACGGGGCAGCTATTGCCCTCCGGCGTGCTGTTTCTGCTTGGGCTGATCTTTGTTCTGAGCGTGACCCTGATCATGCTGGTTCGCCGTCAGGTGCGTGTCAGCCAGTCACGCGGCTATCAGATTGCTGTGCTGGCGGTCCTGATGCTGACTCTGTTGCTCGCTGCCGTCGATGCGATGCGAGATCGCGAAGCAGTCATCGATGTCACTTCCGATCGCAGACACAGCCTGTCAGAAGCGTCCACTCAGGCTCTCGCGCTGATGTCAGAGCCAGTGGAGATCACCGCATTTGCCGGCAAGGGCAGTCGTCTTCGAACTCCGATTCGGCAGTTCCTCGACCCCTGGTTACGAGACAGTGATCAGCTTTCCCTGCAGTTTCTGGACCCGGTAGAGCACTTGCCGCTGATTCGTCAACTGGATATCCGCGCAGACGGCGAACTGCTGGTCCGCTATCAGGATCGTCAGGAAACCCTGAGGCTGCTCAACGATCATGACCTGACGCAACTGCTGATCCGTCTGTCGCGTCAAACGCCGCGCATTATCTCCTATGCCAGTGGCAGCGGGGAAGGTGATTTTCGCGGTCAGGCGAATTTCGATTTTGGCATTATCGGTGCCGCCATGAGCCAAAGAGGGATTGTGCAAACACCAATCGATCTGCTGCTGACTCCAGTATTACCGGACAACCTTGGTGTGCTGATTGTGCCTCCGGCCAGAGGCGGGCTGATGCCCGGCGTAGCTGAGGCGGTTGCAAGCTATCTACAGCAGGGAGGCAATTTGCTGTTGTTGCAGGACCCTGAGCCGATCAGTGTGTCCTCGCTGGGCCAGAACAGCGCTGCGCTGATCGGCTATCAGCCAATTCTCGAGTTTCTGGGCATCTCGGCCCTGCCTGGTCGGGTGATCGACATGAATCCATCGGCTTCAAGCGGAGATTCGCCGTTGAACGTATTGATTCAACGATACCCGGATATGCCCATTACTCAGGCATTTCGATTGCCGTCGTTGTTGCCTGACAGTCTGGCGTACATGACCCCATGCACTGAGGTTCCTTTGGCCCGGACAGCATTTGCCTGTCAGCCGATGCTGCAAACACAGCCAGCCAGCTGGACGGAGACCGGTGCACTGTCAGGCGCCATCCAGTTTAACGCCGATGCCGGCGAGCAGCGTGGCCCACTGAACGTGGGTGTCGCGTTGACGCGCTTGCGCGAAGACGGCAGCGAGCAGCGGGTGGTTGTGGTCGGTGACAGTGACTTTCTCAGCAACCGATTTGTCGCCAATGGCGGCAATCTGGACCTGGGTTTGCGAATGATCGAATGGCTTAGTGATCAGGGTGATCAGCTGACGGTGGCTGCCCGTATCGATGACACCAATGGTTTTCAGTGGTCGTCCTCGAGAGTTGGCTGGATGGCGGTCATCACGATGCTGCTGCTGCCATTGCTGACAGGATTGTGTGGTCTGCTGATGGTCCGCAGGTGGCTGCGTGCCTGAGTTGCCCGAGGTCGAGACGACCCGTCGAGGCATTGAACCGGTTCTCAAAGGTCAAATCATCAAACGTCTGGTGATCCGTCAACCTGCCTTGCGCTGGCCCATACCGGGTGATTTGCCTCACAATGTGGAAGGACAGCGGATCGAGCGCATCGATCGGCGGGCCAAGTATCTGCTGCTGCGGATACCCGCAGGCGCGGTGCTGGTACATCTGGGCATGTCCGGCTCGCTGAGAATTGTCGCGCCGTCCGATCCGCTTCGCCCTCACGATCACGTCGACTTTGTCACCGAATCAGGCCAGGCCGTGCGCTATCACGATCCGCGACGCTTTGGCTCGATCCTGTGGCAACCCGGACACGCAGACGATCATCCGCTGCTGGCAAGCCTTGGGCCCGAGCCGCTAGGTGATCAATTCAGCGGTGAGCGCCTCTATCAGCGCTCACGTGGGCGACGAGTGGCGGTCAAGTCGTTCATCATGTCGGCACAGGTCGTCGTGGGCGTGGGCAATATCTATGCCTCCGAAGCCCTCTATCGGGCTGGCATACGGCCCACCCGAGCGGCAGGTCGCGTCAGCCTTGCTCGTTATGAGCAGTTGGCACAAGATATCCGCGAGGTGTTGAGTGAGGCGATCGAGCAAGGTGGGTCCACGCTGCGTGACTTTGTTCAGCCCGATGCCATGCCCGGCTACTTTGCCCAGCAACTGGCTGTCTATGATCGGGCCGGAAAGCCTTGCCATGGCTGTGGTGAGGCCATCAAACGGCAGGTGATTGGTCAGCGAGCCAGCTACTTTTGCGGACGCTGCCAGCGCTGATTATGACCACAGTAAGTGGCTGCGTATCAGTCTGATGACGAATGACCGCCGCCACACAATGGAGAGTCGCGCATCAGACTATGCTCGTCGACCTGGCCGAAATTGATCAGCAGCGGGTAACGAGCGTCCGCTATGAATCATTGCTGGACGACCCCCAATCAGTGATAGAGGCATTGTGTGACTTTGCCGGGATTGCGCGAGAGATGATTGGTCAGCGAGCTGGTTAATTCTGCGGTGGTTGTCAGAGGTGATCCAAGCGGCCTGCAAGGATTGTACATCGCCACTGCGCGCGGTCGTTATTGCCGTTTCAGGGCGAAGAAGAACGGGTTTTGTGATGTGACCTGCAAGAGTGGGGTGAGTGGATGATGACCATAAGTCTTCCCAGCGCAGGAATTGCCTGCAAAGTTGCGAAAAGTGTATCCCCATGTGTGAAATCTGTGTCGCCATTTGCATGAGAACCTCGCTGAAGACCTTCGGTCACATGGCCTGCGCAAGGCAGGCCATGATCAGAAGTCAGCTCAATGTGTGGTAATAAACGACGAGTTATCAGTGTGTGCAGGGTGCGTCGATATATCGTAGGGTTGAGGGTTATTCAGACAAGGTCCTGGATACTCGTTGATGGTGACCAACACATCATCGATCTGATGGAAACCTAACGGATAATCAG
>QIKT01000079.1 GCA_003233095.1 Oceanospirillales bacterium
CATCGGCTATTCGGAAGATCGCCGAAAGCCACATGAATAACCCCGCGCAGATCACCATCAAGGTCAAGACGACCACAGCGGAGACGATCACGCAGCGCTACTGGCCGGTCCAGGGCATTCACAAGCTGGATGCGCTGACTCGTATTCTGGAAGCCGAATCCTTCGACGGCATGATTGTCTTTGTGCGGACCAAAACCGCCACGGTTGATTTGGCCGACAAGCTGCTGGCCCGGGGTTTCTCGGCCGCGCCGTTAAACGGCGATGTGCCACAGAACCTGCGTGAGCGGACCGTGGATTATCTCAAGCGAGGCAAGATCGATATCCTGGTGGCTACCGATGTGGCGGCGCGCGGTCTGGACGTGGACCGGATCAGCCATGTGATCAACTACGACATCCCTCACGACACCGAAGCCTATGTCCATCGGGTTGGCCGCACCGGCCGGGCTGGACGTCATGGCGATGCGATCCTGTTCGTCGCGCCTCGCGAGAAGCGCATGCTGGCCTCTATCGAGCGCGCGACCCGCAAGCCGATTCAGATGATGGAACTGCCCTCTACGGACGCGATCAACCAGCGTCGGATTGGCAAGTTCAAAGAAGAGATTACGGCCATCATAGAAGGCGGTGATCTGGATCTGTTCACCACCATGATCGAGGATTACACCACCGAGCATATGGTCACGCCGGTTCAGGTCGCTGCTGCATTGGCACAGATGGCCTCAGGCAATGGACCGTTTCTGCTCAGCAACAAGCCCCTGCCACCGGTTTCAAAAAACTGGGGCAAGGACGACTCTCGTCAGCGAGATCGAGGCGGTCGCAAGGACCGCTTCAGTCGCGACAGTGGCGGCACGCGCCGCCAGGTCGACATGGAAGAGGGCATGCAGCGCTACCGCCTGGAAGTGGGGCACCGCAACAAGGTAATGCCCGGCAACATTGTGGGTGCGATTGCCAACGAAGCCAACATCGACAGCAAGGTCATGGGACGCATCCAGATCTTTGACGATTTCAGCCTGATCGACCTTCCCAAGGACATGCCTAGAGAAACCATTGATCATCTGAAGGGTGTTTGGGTGGCAGGCAAGCAGCTGAAGATATCGGAGGACCGCGGCAAGCCGGCGCATCTGGATACCGGTGCCAAGCCTCCTCGGGGTTCGCACGAACACTCAGGCTCCAACGAGCGTTCAGGCTCGCATCTGAAGAAAGACTGGGAGCGAAAGCCGTCCAAGGGTGGCTACAAAGATCGTCAACAGAAACCTGCCCACGCCAAACCGGCCTACAAGGACCAGCCCGATTCAGCGCCGGCGGCCAAAAAGGCTGACCGCCCCACTCTGAAGCCCAGCCCTGTGCAATCTGAACCTGCTGCGCCACGCAACGAGATTCCCGACGAGAAGTTCTTCAAGGGCAAGGATGGCAAAGTTGTCCGCGACGGTGGCCACAAGCCGCCAAAGCGAAAGATTGACCGCAAAACCCGCGCTGGTGCCCCGGGTGCAACTCCGGGCAAACCAGCACCGCGTCGCAAAGTCAGCAAGCCCGCCAAAACGCGCCCTTCCGGGCCTCGAAAGGTGTTGCGGGTCAAGAAAAGCGACGGTTGACTCTGCCCCCAGCAAGGCGAACGCTCTCATCGAGACTCACATGAAGATGCTGTTCCCAAACCGCAACCTGATCTCAATGAACCACTGACGCTGAGCGATCACGACTCATCACACAGTCTCATGGGGTCCACCGCCAACGTCTGCCAACTCTGACCAAGACGCACGGTCTCGTTACAGATCAGCATCGGTCCCGCTATAGAAACCTCGAACCACCCGATTTCGGCCGGTCTGTTTGGCCCGGTACAGGGCCGCATCGGTCAGGCTGATCAATCGGTCGCTGGAGTCGGAGTCTGTGGGCATCATGGTGGCCACCCCTGCAGACAGCGTCACATACTCGTTGACTGTGGAGGCACCATGAGGCATTTTTTCGGCGAAGACCGCGTGCTTCATGGCCAGTGCTACCGATTCTGCACTATCAATATCGTGCCCTAGCAGGACCACGGCAAACTCTTCACCCCCATAACGGGCGACCTGGATCTGGACATCCCGGCCACAGGATTGCAGCAGGCTGGCAACCCGTTTCAGGCAAGCGTCACCGGCCTGATGACCACTGGTGTCGTTGTAAAGTTTGAAGCAATCAATATCGAGCAGAATCAGGGAAATGGGGCTGCCTTGATCCACAGCACGCGTCCATGCCATCCGGAACTCTTCATCAAAAATACGTCGATTGGACAGGTCGGTCAGAAAGTCCGTGGAAGATTGCTCGAGCAGGCGACCGTTGAGTTCCACCACCTGTTCCTGCCGCGCCTCCAGGTCCTTGAGCAGCATCTCGTTTTCAATTCCGCGCAGAATGCTTCGCTTGATGACCGCATTGACCTGCAGAAACGAGATGGTCACCAGTATCATGCCCAGCAGGCCGGCAGCCCCATAAATTCGATACTCGAGGCTATCGACCAGTAACAGCACCAACGAGATAGGCAACAGCACCGCTACGATGTAACTGACAAAGACCCGAGCAGAGGACGAGTTAGTCGCAATGCTGCCGCCGACCATGCCCACCATGGTGATGAAGAGCAGATTGCAGGCTTCAAGAGGCAGGTGTCGAACGGCGTGGATGGCCATGGCACTCCAGGTCAGACCGGAGACCGCCGAGACAAAGGCAAACAGGGATAACCACTGTCCGGGCTGAAGACGCTCAGTGGTGTAGTGGACATAGAGCATGTTTAGAAACAGGCGAATCAGGTTGATGCCCAGCAATGCCACAGCCCAGAGAACCAGGACCGTGTGATCGAGTCGAGACCAGTAGTAGATCACGTTCAACACGCCCAGAACCACCATGGTCACAGCAATGATGAACATCTGCTGGGAGAGGTTGCTCACCAGCTGCTGCTGCATTCTGTCCCTGGATTTCAGTCCGTTCTGACCCACAGTACTATTGATTCCACCACCAATGATCGCGCAGCATAGCAAAGCAAATCGGGTAGAAACGGCTGTGATTGTGAATTTTTTTTCAAACTAATGGAGAGCCTGTAAATATTTCTGCGTAACTGCCGGTTTCAAACGTAGTCGACCAATCAGTCTTCAAGTTCAACCATAAAGCGATTCAATGCAAGTTTCCAATTGCGGATTGGCATGGTCCATCACCTGGACGCGTCCTGTGTCGCCAGGTAGATCACGTCAAGTCCGACAGGCTGCTAGCAGCGCAGCTCCACGCCGACCAGCACTCGCATGGATTTGATCACATAGCCGGTCCACAGATAGGTCCAGCGCTTGCGCCATGCCACCGGAAAAACCGCACTCATCAACATGGTCGGGACAAGCAGCGTCAACGACAGTGTCAGACTGAGCAGCATCACGATGGCGCGACATCGATAGATCAGACCCTGAGCAGGCTTGACGGGCTGGTGTCATTGATCGCCCTCATGACATCAGTCCGTGGACCACCAGCTGATCGGCCAGTGAATCTTCGATTGTCGGATCAAACTGGATTAGAGTCAGCGTGGTCTCGGCCCTCAGCGCATCGCTGTCCAGTTCATTATCCATGCGATCAATCAGCAGCAGCCTGGGGTCGGCAGCGGAGCTGTCGTTCAATTCACGCGTTACACAAGCTTCGATGCTGGTCTCAACGTTGGCGTCGGGCAAAAAGTGGAAGTACTCCGGCCGACAGCTGTTCTCGGCAAGGCCCGCTATGATCTTGTGATTGATCTGATGCGCCTGCGCCATCTGTTCACTGTCTGAACACTCTCGATTGATGATCACGATTCGCTGCTTGCGACACAGTCGCGCGAACAGCTTGATGCGCGGCAAATCGATAACAATTCGATCGACGCCCTGGGCTTGCTCATTGACCGTGAACAGCGAGTTGTCGGTGATCATTATCGTCATCATGAGATTGTCTCGTCTACTCGGTCACCAGCATGGCGATATCGGCAATGGCATCGAACTGCTGTTTGATCCGGGCCAGCAAGGTCAGTCGATTGGCCCGCAGCGCGGGATCTTCATCCATGACCATCACCTGGTCGAAGAAGGCATCAATCGGTTCACGCAGCGTCGACAACTCGGCCAGAACCATCTGATAGGCGGCCTGCTCAAGCAAGGGTCGGGTCGCCTCGGTGGCGGCCTCTAGCGCTGCCTGCAAGGCCAGTTCAGCCGGTTCTGTGAGCAGGCTCGCATCGACGGCCTCTGACCCGGTCGGCGCATCGTCTGCAGCTTTTCTCAGGATGTTGCCGATCCGCTTGTTGGCCGCCGCCAGTGACTGGGCCGTGGGCTGGTCCTGATTGACAAACGCCTGACAGGCACGGATTCGGGCGTCAAAGTCGGTCAGTGTACTCACGCCCAGGGCGTGGACGGCATTGAATTGCTCCTGAGTAAACGACAGCGCCAGGTAATAGCTGCGCAAGCGCTCGAAAATGAAGGCGACCACGGTGTCCTGTTGTTCGACAGCGCCTTCAATTTGCTCGCTGATCAGCGTCAGTGCATCGCGTGTGCACTGGGCAATATCCAGCGGCAGAGACAGCTCGACGGCCATTCTGAGAATGCCGTTTGCCGCTCGCCGCAGCCCGAAAGGGTCGCGGTTGCCGCTGGGCTTCATGCCCGCTGCAAAGATGCCGCACAGTGTGTCGAATCGTTCGGCCAGGGCCAGCACAATAGCGGTGGGATCATCGGGCAGCACATCACCGGCCAATTTGGGTAAATAGTGGTCACGAATGGCCACGGCGACCGCATCAGCTTCACCGTGCTCGCGCGCATAATGGTAGCCCATCACGCCCTGAAGCTCTGGGAATTCACCGACCATGTCGGTCAACAGGTCGCACTTGTACAGCGCCGCCGCCCGCTCGACGTACTCGCTGCTGCAATCGATGTGCCCGGCAATCTCCAGGCCCAGACGGCTGACCCGGTCTGCCTTGTCTGCCAGGGTTCCCAGGGCTTTCTGATAGACCACTGTCGACAACCTCGGAATGAGAGCCTCCAGCGGAGTTTTCAGATCCTGCATCCAGAAGAAACGGGCGTCTGCCAGTCGCGGCCGAATCACTCGCTCCAGTCCCTTGACGATCGCATCAGGGTTCGTGCTCTGGATGTTGGCCGTGGCTAAGAAGCGCGGCAACAACGCGCCATTGCCATCGACCAGTGGGAAAAACTTCTGATGGTTCTGCATGCTCGAAATCAGCGCCTGGTGAGGCACCTCCAGGAACTCCTCATCAAAGCTGCCTGAGACCACCACGGGCCATTCGACCAGCGCGGTCACCTCATCGAGCAGGGCCGGCTCCATCACCGCCTCGGCCTGATGACTGGCAGCACAGGCTGTAGCTTGGTCGACGATTCGCTGACGGCGCAGGGTCGCATCGACCATGACGCTGGCCGCTTGCAGACAGGCCGGATACTCGGAGGCATGATCAATCTGGACCGGATCAGGGTGATGAAAGCGATGGCCACGAGTCTGCTGACCAAACGGCTGACCCAGAAAAGAGCCGGGGATGACCTGGTCATCGAGCAGCACCACCACCCAGTGAACCGGCCTGACAAACGTCTCTTCCAGGTCGGACCAGCGCATGGCCTTGGCAATGGGCAGTGCATCGACCGCCTTGTGCAGCATGCTTTGAAGCAGGTCGGCGACGGGCTGTCCGGCAATCTTCCGCTCGATGCCCAGTCGCTCGCCCTTGTCGGTCTCGATGCGCGACAAGTCTTCAACCGAGACGCCGACCGAACGGGCAAAGCCCATCGCCGCTTGGGTGGGTTGACCTTCGGCATCAAAGGCCGCCGCCACCGCTGGTCCCATGCGGGTCTCAGAGCGGTCTGCCTGCATCGCTTGCAAGGCAGCAATGCGAACGGCCAGCCGACGCGGCGCCGCATAGTGTCTGGAGGCCTCGGCATCAAAGGCAAAGCCCTGCCCGGTGAGCTGTTGAGCCATTGCGTTGTAGAGTGATTCGGCCAAGCGGTTGAGACTGCCTGGTGGCAATTCTTCGGTGCCAATTTCGATCAGCAGCTCGCGGCGATCATCCATGAGACGCCTCCGAATCAGCCGATGCCTTGCCAATCGGAAAGCCGAGTGCTTCACGGCGATCGTAATAGGCCTGGGCCACCGACTTCGACATTTCCCGCACCCGCAAGATATAGCGCTGTCGTTCAGTCACAGAAATGGCCTTGCGAGCATCGAGCAAGTTGAAGCTGTGAGAGGCCTTCAAGACCATCTCGTAGGCTGGCAGCGGAAGCTTGGCGTCGATCAGATGCAGACACTGCTGATGACAGTGATCGAAGTGACTAAACAGCCAGTCGGTATCGGCGTGTTCGAAGTTGTAAGTCGACATCTCCACTTCGTTCTGATGATAGACCTCGCCATAGGTCACATCGCGACCATTGCTGCGTGTCCAGATCAGATCGTAAACACTGTCGACTTTTTGCAAATACATCGCCAGGCGCTCGAGACCGTAGGTGATTTCTCCGGTCACCGGCTTGCAGTCCAGACCACCGGCCTGCTGGAAGTAGGTGAACTGGGTGATTTCCATACCATTGAGCCACACTTCCCAGCCAATGCCCCAGGCACCGAGGGTCGGCGACTCCCAGTTATCCTCGACAAAACGGATGTCATGCACCAGAGGATCAATGCCCACGGCCCGAAGCGAATCCAGATACAGATCCTGAATATCCAGCGGTGAAGGCTTGATGACCACTTGATATTGATAGTAGTGCTGCAAACGGTTGGGGTTCTCGCCGTAGCGGCTATCTGTCGGTCGTCGACACGGCTGCACATAGGCTGCGCTCCATGGCTCGGGACCAATGGCGCGCAGGAACGTGGCCGGATGAAAGGTGCCAGCACCCACTTCAAGATCCAGTGGCTGGATCAGTACGCAGCCCTGATTGGACCAGTAATCGTTCAGCACCTGGATGAACTGCTGAAACGTCTCGGGTTTCTGTTGTGTCATGGATGTCTTCTGGAAGGCCGGATCATGCCCTGGGTTGCTGCCGAACAACGCAGCATGATCAGGCGCTCTCTGGCTGATGAAAAGAGGCTGATTATAAGTCAAAAACCGGCCGAGTGCCTGAAAATGCTGGTAGGATAGCACCTCAAACGCCCCCTTAAGGAACCTGCCGGACTTAACATGATCTATTGCGGAACATCCGAATTTGGCCAGATTTTTACATCGTTATCGTTACATAGCGGTGCTATTCGCCTCAAAAGATCCAAAAATCTGACTCAAATCGGCTTTCCCTCGCTACGATCGGTCAAGTCCAACAGGCTCCTGGCAGGATTTGCATGAGCCAATCGTCCGACGGACCCGCTACGCCAACCCTACCATCAGACCAGAGCGATGCGGCCTGGCTTGAAGAGCGTCGTCGTGGACACCATTCGCACTTCACCAAAGGGGCGCGTATTGATCTGGAAACCTTGCTCGACTTGCTGGTTCAGGACAAATTGCTCGATCAGTACGACGCCAACCTCATTCGCGCCGGGACCATCGGCGACTCGCAGCTGAAACTGCACCCGCTGGTCGTCGTCGCCAACCGAAGGCTCGAACACTCGACAACGGACAGCAACACGCTCGACCTGGAAGCTCTCAGTCGCTGGCTGGCCGAGAAAGCCGGCCTGCCGTTCATGCAGATCGATACCATGAAGGTGGACGTCGACTCGGTGACCAGCATCATGTCCCAGGCCTATGCACGTCAATACTCATTGCTGCCGGTCTCCATCGACCTGAATCGAGCCATCATTGCCACCTGTGAGCCGTTCTTGCTGTCCTGGCAGCCGGATCTGAGTTCGATTCTGAACCGTGAGATTGACGTGGTGATGACCGACCCGCTTACACTGAACCGGCATATGCTGGAATTCTATGGCGTCACCCAGTCCATCAAGCAGGCGACCGACGCCAAGATGCGCGGCGACAGCGAGAAGATTCTCAATTTTGAGCAACTGCTGGAGCTCGGTGCCAGCCACAAGCTGACCGCCGACGACAAGTCGGTCATCT
>QIKT01000065.1 GCA_003233095.1 Oceanospirillales bacterium
TACCTATCAGCACAGCCTGTCGATCATTGAAGGCTGGTCGATCCGCGAGGTGCTGCAGGCGGTGCAGCAACATCCGGCTCTGCAGCCTACGCTCGACTACGGACTACTGGACGTCGAGCCGGAATGGTTGTCTGAATTGTTGTCACTACAGTATCCGCACCCCGAAGGCCTGTTCATGCCGGACACCTATCGATTTCCCAGAGGGACGACGGACGCGGCCTTCTTGAAACGAGCGCATCGCCTGCAGATGACTCAGCTGGATCAGCTGTGGACCGAGCGGGCAGATTCTCTGCCCTATCAGGAGCCCTATGAGGCACTGGTGATGGCCTCGATTATCGAGAAGGAAACAGCGCGCGCCGCAGAGCGTCAGCAGATCTCCGGGGTGTTTGCGCGGCGTCTGAATCGACGCATGCGACTGCAGACCGATCCGACCGTCATCTATGGCATTGGCGCTGATTTTGACGGTGATATTCGCTTTGCAGACCTTCGCAGGGATACGCCGTACAACACCTACACCCGACATGGGTTGCCACCGACACCCATTGCAATGCCTGGTGAAGCGGCGATTCATGCGGCCTTGCATCCTGAGGCAGGCGAGACGCTGTATTTTGTCTCTCGTGGTGACGGCTCGCATGTCTTCTCGCGGACGCTTGAAGAGCATAATGCCGCGGTCAATACCTATCAGCGAGGCACTCGATGAGAGGGCGGTTGATTACCGTGGAAGGGGGTGAAGGTGCCGGCAAGAGCAGTTGCCTGGCCGCGATCATCCATTGCCTTGATCAGCATGGGATCGATCACGTGACCTCGCGTGAGCCAGGTGGAACCCCTCTGGCTGAAGAGATTCGCGATCTGTTACTCAACGATCGCAGCGAATCGGTCAGTGCCGAAACCGAATTGCTGCTGATGTTCGCCGCTCGCAAACAGAACCTCGAACAGGTCATTGAACCGTCGCTGGCGGCCGGCAGATGGGTCCTCTGCGATCGATTTACAGATGCCAGCTATGCCTATCAGGGCGGCGGTCGAGGGGTTGCGGTGGCTTGGATCGAACAGCTGGAAGATCGAATTGTCGGGGCTCTGAGGCCAGATCTGACGCTGCTGCTTGATGTGGATCCAGAGGCGGGGCTGGCCCGCGCATTGAAAGACCGCGCCCCGGATCGACTGGAGACCGAGCAGAATGATTTCTATCAGCGTGTCCGGCAATGTTATCTGGATCGTGCGGTTCGATGGCCCGAGCGTTTTTGCGTCATTGACAGCGCTCAGCCGCTTGCTCTGGTCGAGCAGGCTGTGACGACCCAGGTCACTGACTTCATCAACAGAGCCCACACCCCATGACCGATCCCGTCTCTATCCCGGCTGATCTGGCGCTGCCGTTCTGGATCGACCCATTGCTGGCACAGTTTGGTCAGCGAATCATCAATGATCGGGTGGCGCATGCACTGCTGCTGACCGGTACGCAAGGGCAGGGCAAGATGTTGCTCGCCTGCAGAATGGTCAACGCCTTGTTGTGTCTGGATCTAACCGAATCGGGTCTTGCCTGTGGCAGCTGTCGAGCCTGTCATTATCAGCAGGCAGGCACTCATCCGGATTCTCACCTGTTGCAACCCGAAGGCTCCGAGCAGATCAAGATCGACCAGATTCGAGCGCTGTCGGCGCGAATGACCCAGACACGGAGTGTCTCACCCTATCAGGTCACGTTGCTGACTCCGGCTGAACGGTTGAATCGGAATGCCGCCAACGCCTTGTTGAAAACACTTGAGGAACCGCCGCCCAATGCGGTCATGATACTGGTTGCCAATCAGACCGATCGGCTGCCTGCGACACTGAAAAGCCGCTGTCAGCGAATCCATATATCGTCTTCACCAACGGCCCGGGTCCGTCAGTGGTTGATTGACACGGCCCCCTGCAATGAGGCTGACGCCGATGTGGCGCTGCGAGTCAATCAGCAGGCGCCATTGGCGGCACTGTCGTTTGTGACCAGCCAGTCATTGCCGCGCTATCAGTCCTTCGAGCAGGATCTGCTCAAGGTGCTCAGTGCTCGGCAGGACCCGGTGACGCTGGTTCAGGAATGGGTCGATCAGGATGCGCAGGAAATAATCGGCTGGTGGGTCGCAATGCTGCGCAATGCAGCCTGGTCTCAGGTGGATGCGTTGCCTGAACAGGTGGCAAGGCGACATCAGTTCTATCAGCGCCTGCTGCAGACGCGTCGATTGCTGGAATCACCGGTGCGCAAGGATCAATTGTATGAGTCACTGCTGATCGACTGGCAGAAAACAGGCCAGGGTATTGAACCACTCACCCAGAGCGGGTAAGTTAGGCCCGAACAAGAACAAGAACAGGAATTCCATCAATGAACGCCGGTATGCCCAGACAGGGAATCCTGTCACTGACCATCAAGGACAAACGAGAACTGTTCCGTTGTTACATGAACAACGTCAACAACGGCGGACTGTTTGTGCCGACCGGCAAGAATTACTCTTTGGGAGACGAGGTATTCCTGCTGCTGACTCTGATGGAAGAGTCCGATCGCATACCTGTCGCGGGCAAGGTGATCTGGATTACTCCGCCCGGTTGTTCTGGAAGCCGAGACCCCGGCATCGGGATTCAGTTCAATGATAGTGGCGACAGCGAGGCACTATGCAGCAAGATTGAAACCCATCTTGTAGCGATGGGCAACGTCGACTATCCCACACACACCATGTGATTTGCAGGCGCCAATGATCTGGCGCCTATCCCTATCATTTCTCCATCAGTCTTCGTGGCTCATCGCAAAGCTGTCCCAGCCCGCATCGGGCTCGAACCGCTCACCGTGCTGTTTGGCCAGTTCCTTCAGTTTGTCCTTCAAAGCCTCCGTGCCCACTTCGCTGATGTACTGACAGGGGCCACCTCGGAATGGCGCAAATCCGGTGCCGAAGATCATTCCTGCATCGAGTAAATCGGTATTGGCGACCACGTTCTCTCGGAGGCAGGCAACACATTCATTCAGGTACGGCAGGATCAGACGATCTTCGAGATCGGCTGGAGGCGTGTAACCTTCGGGAACCTCGGGCTTGACCGGCCTGCCTTCGGGATAGGTGTAGAAACCTTGCCCGTCTTTCTTGCCCCGCTTTGCCGAAGCTACCAGTTCTTCCAGGCCATCAGGAACGACAAACCCAAGGTGTTCGGAGAGCACCCTGGAAACCGATGCACAAACGTCCAGTCCGATCTGATCGGCTAATTCGATAGGCCCCATGGGCATCCCGAATCGCTTGGCGACCTTGTCGATCACGGCTCCGGGAACCCCTTCACGATACAAGATCATGGCTTCGAGCAGATAGGGCATCAGGACACGGTTGACCAGGAAGCCCGGGGTACCAGTGACCGGAACACCCAGTTTGCTGATGTCTGTGGTGAATGAAGCTGATCGATTCAGAATGGTCTCGTCCAGTGTCTCGTGTGTGACGATTTCCAGCAGAGGCATTTGCGCGACCGGATTGAAAAAGTGCAGTCCAATCATGCGTTTGGGTTCTTTCAGCGCGCCGGCAATGTCACTCAGTGGAATGCTGGAGGTATTCGATGCCAGGATAGCGTCGGGTTTTGCCTTGGCTTCCACATCGACGAACAGGCTCTGCTTGGCCTCCAGGTTTTCGAAAATGGCTTCGATGATCAGATCAGCCTCGGCAACACCGTCACCGGCGATGTCCATGGTCAGTCTTGAGCGTGCATCAGCAATCCGATCGGCCTTTCGCAGCTTTTTCTCGAACAGTTTGACCGCTCGTTCCATGGCCGGTTTGACGTACTTCTCCTCACGATCCTGCAAGGTGACCTTCAGTCCCTTGAGGGCACAGTAAGCGGCGATATCGCCGCCCATGACACCGGCGCCAATCACATGCACGTGCTTGACGCCCGAATCGATCTGTCGCCCGCTGGCCTGAAGCGCTTCGCGCAGATGAAAGACCCGGATCAGATGATGCGCGGTGCTGGTATAGGCCAGCTTTTCCATTGAGCGCGCTTCGGCGCGCATCATTTTGCGAGGATTGCCGCCGAACTTTTTCCACAGCTTGATGGCTGCAAATGGAGCTGGGTAGTGTTTCGGGTTGGCCTTTCGGGCCACCTGCTTGCTGATCATTGGTGCCAGAATCTGGCGTGCAGGCCACCAGTTGGTTGCTCTGATCCAGATGGGTGGCCGAGTTTTTCGAACGCGTTTGAGAATCAGCGATTCAGCAACCTCGATCAACTTCTCCGGGGAGCAGACTTTGTCCACCAAGCCGATTTTTCGAGCGGCACTGGCGCGCAATCCACGGCCGGTGAGGATCATGTCCATGGCCTTGGGTGCGCCGACCAGACGCGGCAGGCGAACGGTGCCACCCCAGCCAGGATGAATGCCAAGCATCACTTCGGGCAATCCGATCCGCGTGCTGTCTCGATCACTGGCGATGCGATGGTCGCAAGCCAGCGCCATTTCAGTGCCGCCTCCCATGCAGAACCCATCAATGGCTGCAACCGTGGGACAGGACAATCGCTCGAGCTGATCAAAAATTTTCTGTCCCTTGTGGATGGCGTCCAGCGCCTTGCCATCGCGGAAAATATCAGCAAACTCATCGATATTGGCACCGGCGATATAGCCTTTTTTCTTGGCGGACAGAATGATGACTCCGGCAGGGGGGTCGATTGCCAGCCGCTCTACCAGTCGCCCCAGTTCAGTCATGGCGGCTGATGAAAAGGTATTCACAGAAGCATCGTGGGAGTCCATGTACAGTTGAACAATCCCGTGGGCCTGTACCTGCCAGGTCCAGTGCTTGATGTTGAGGCCTTCGAACATTCAGAGTCTCCAGATTGCGATTCGATTGCGTAGTGACAGCCCGGACCTGTGGTCAGGATGGGCTCAATGGATGATTATCCCACGATGACGATCTGCTTTCATCCATGCGGATTCATGCCGACAGAATGCGAGCAGGGGCCTGCGCACTGCTGAGGATGTTAAAACTGTTTAACAATGAGCTGTAGTCAATTGATACAATAGGACATACACTCTAATTAGAAACGATGATACACGGCGATGTTTGTGCATGGGCGCATCTCGTCGACGAGGAATGACGAGGGGCGATGAGCAAGTTTTTTGAATCTCTGCTGGAGGCGGGTCATACGGTCATTGCACTGGATGTGGGTGACCTGGATTCAACCCTGTTGCACTTGAGGTCGTTGTCACGATCCACGGGGAGATCCTTCTATTACTGGTCTGAAAACAATGGCTTGCACAGTATGAAGGACAGTGAAATCACCGTTCCAGGGTGCAACAAGCTGATCGACGCCCTGCGGCATATTTCCAATAGTCTGCATTATGGCATCTACATCTTCTCCGGTTTTCACGACCAGCTCAGCCACAACACCATCCAGGCGCTGATCAATATTGCCAAGAATCCCAAAAATGCCAAACACTGCGTGATCCTGATCGGCGAAAACCTGACCTTGCCCGGATTGCTCAAATCCAGTACCCATCAGGTGGCCTATCATGAGCAGGAGCGACCCAAGTTGCAGCTGCGTGATGGTCGCTGGATCGTGTCGTGAACGCGGTGGTCGACCAGGAGCAGCTTGTTGATCTGTCGATATTGATCGTCTGCAATGAACGCTCTGATCGACGCATTCTGTTCGATACCCTGGATCAGGAGCAGGTCGAAGCAATCTACAGTGCCACCAACATGCAGCAGGCCTTCGATTTCCTCGATCAGATTCCCATCTCGTTGATGATCATTGACCTGTCACTGGAGCCGGAGAAAACCGACAGTCTGATCGAACGATATCTGCAAAAGGAGCGATCGGCTGATTATGGCATTGTCGCCGTTGTGCCCGACGCTGGCCTTGACGAACGCCCAGTCAGTGTGCATGAAGAGGTGACCGTATCCTTGCACAGTCCGGTGACGTCCATCGCCGTGATCGGTTTGTTGCGATCTCTGTTTCGCGAAGATGAGGTCAAACTGGCCGTTACGCTGGCCCATCATCGCTATTCGGAACTGTTCGGACTGCTCGACGGGACTCAGTCGGGTTCTCAGTCCGAGGCAATGACGCGCACCGTGGGTAGTGCTCTGGAGCTTGACGCAATTTCAGTGTTGCGGTTCACGCCAAAATCCGAACAGAAAACCAAGGTCATGCATGAATGGCCACACCCGAGTGATGAGGAAGACGAGCTCAATCTGAATTCCCACAAGTTGCTCAGTACGATCTTGAGTGGCAACAGCATTCTGATCGAAGAGGCGGCCAGTCAGGAGCATCCATCGGACATCTACATCCAGAAAAACAGTCCGAGTAGCTATATCGGCATCCCCATGGTCTCGACTCGCGGCAAGATATTGGGCGCTATCGTTGCGATTCGTCGCAAGGCGATTGAGGACTGGGACAGTGCTGTCAAACTGATCAAATCCTATGCCTGGTGCATGACTCGGGAGCGTGAATTCTCGGTGCTGAGGCAGACCGCTCGCGATATCGGGCTGCATGACACCTTGACCAAACTGCCGAATCGACTGTTGTTCAACGATCGACTGTCCCTGGCAATTGATGATGCACATCGGACCGGTGAATTGTTTGCCTTATTGTTTGTTGATGTGGATCGTTTCAAGACCATCAACGACTCTCTCGGACATGATGTGGGCGACAAGGTGCTGGTCGCGATCGCCCGCCGTCTTAGAAAGCATACTCGGAGCAATGATACGATTTGCCGCTATGCCGGCGATGAGTTCATCGTCATTCTGCGCCATATCGTCAACAAGGAGGATGTGGTTCGAATTGCCAACAAGGTCAATGTGATTCTCTCCGAGCCACTGACTGTCGATGACAGCAATGAGTTGCAGGTGACGGCCAGCATCGGCATCTCTTTTTATCCTGATGATGGTCTGACCGGTGAAGAGTTGCTCAAACGAGCAGACAGTGCGATGTACTCGGCCAAAGGCATGGGGCGCAATACGGCCCATACCTATATCAATCGATCCGACAAGGGTGAGCAACAGAAGCTGATGCTCGAATCGAAGCTTCGTCAGGCACAACAAAATGAGGAGCTGCGAGTCTTTTATCAGCCGAAGATGTCGGTCCAGACCGAGGACATTGTAGGCATGGAAGCCTTGATCCGATGGCAGCACCCTGAATTGGGGTTGATCAGCCCTGGCTATTTTATCCCGCTGGCCGAGGAAACCGGTCTGATTATCAGCATCGGTGAGTGGTTGTTGCGACGCGCCTGTCACATGAATCGCAAATGGTATGACTATTTTCACCTGCCACTGCGACTGGGTGTCAATCTGTCGCCTCTGCAGCTTAGACAACCCAACCTGATCAGTATTGTTGAGTCAGCATTGTCCGAGAGTGGGCTTCACCCGGAAATGCTGGAGCTGGAAATTACCGAGAGCATGAGTGTCAAATCAGTGCCCGGAATCAAGGAGTGTCTCGATGAGCTGCGTGATCTGGGTTGCAGCATTGCCATTGACGATTTTGGAACTGGGCAGGCGTCACTCGATTACCTGAAGCGTTTTCCAGCGGATACGATCAAGATTGATCAGTCATTCGTGCGCAATATTGGCCTGGATCCGGATGATGAGGCGATCATCAATGCCACCATCAGCATGGCCAAGAGCATGAACCTGAAAATTGTGGCTGAGGGAATCGAGCAGGAAAATCACAGGGAATTTCTGACCGAAGGTGGCTGTGATGAGCTGCAGGGTTACTTGTTTTCTCGGCCTTTGCCGGAGGAGTCGTTTACCAGAATGCTCCAGGAACGCAAGGAAATATTGCCGGATAATCTCTAGGGAGCCTCTGAATAAGCCTTAAGCGGATTGGATTGAGGTGGCAAACACGTCCGATTAAGGCGCATGAGCTGAGTCATAGTGGTGCTATGGCTCGGTTCATGCAACGCAGAGGGGGCGTGTTTGACGCTCAAGACAACCGGTCATGACTTGTTCAGAGGTTCGACTTGAGGTGATCGACTGCGAAAAACCCGAGTTTGGCCAGATGTCTCGATCTTGTTCATTAAATAGCGGTGCTATTCGCCTCAAAAGATACAGGAATTTGACTCTAATCGGCTTTCCCTCGCGTTGATCAGTCAAGTCCGACAGGCCCCTGGTGAACTTCATTCGGTAGTGTGTACTGCAACTTTCTGAACCGTCCCAACGCAAACACCCGGCACATGGCCGGGTGTTTGCGGCTGACAACTCGCCTTGATTAATCTTGTTCGGCGGCGAGTTGCCTCAAGACGTAGTGCAGAATGCCGCCATTCTGGAAGTACTCGATTTCCTTGGGCGTATCCAGACGAACACTGGCCGTGAAGCTTGTTTTCGACCCATCTTTGGCCGTGGCAACAACGTCAACCGTTTTCGAGTGACCGCCTTTCAGTCCCTTGATATCAAACTGTTCATGACCGGTCAGACCCAGCGTCTCAACATTTTGTCCATCGACAAAATTCAGTGGCAATACGCCCATGCCGACCAGGTTCGAGCGATGAATTCGCTCGAAGCTTTCGGTGATGACCGCCTTGACGCCAAGCAGGATGGTGCCTTTGGCCGCCCAGTCGCGCGATGAACCGGTGCCGTATTCCTTGCCGCCCAGGACCACCAGTGGCACATCGTCCTGAATGTACTTCATGGCGGCGTCGTAGATTGACATGACGTCGCCATTTGGAATGTAGGTGGTCCAGCCGCCTTCGGTCCCGGGGGCCAGCAGGTTGCGCAAACGGATATTGGCAAAGGTACCGCGCATCATGACTTCATGATTGCCTCGGCGAGAGCCATAGGAGTTGAACTGTGTCTTCGGGGTGCCATGTTCCTTCAAATACTGACCGGCAGGGCTGTCTTCGTCGATCGAGCCGGCAGGAGAGATGTGGTCGGTGGTGATTGAATCACCCAGCAGCGCCAGACATTGCGCGCCTACGATGTCCGGAACATGAGGCAGTTCGCGGGTCATGTCGGTGAAGTAGGGCGGGTTCTGGATGTAGGTCGAATCGGACTGCCAGTCAAACAGCTCGCCTTGGGGAGCCTGTACCTTGTTCCACTCCTCATTGCCCTTGAAGACACTGCTGTAACTTTTCTTGAACATCTCGGGGTTGAGGTTGTTGGCGACAAACTCATGGATCTCGGCAGAGCTTGGCCAGATGTCCTTCAGATACACCGGCTCTCCATCAGTGCCGGTACCCAATGGCTCGGTAGTGATGTCGATGTTCATGTTGCCTGCCAGCGCATAGGCGACTACCAGCGGCGGTGAGGCCAGGTAGTTGGCCTTGATATCGGAGTGGATTCGACCTTCGAAGTTTCGGTTGCCTGACAGGACCGATGTGACGACCAGATCACCGCTGCTGATGGCATCGCCGATCTCTGTCGGCAAGGGGCCTGAATTACCGATACACGTCGTACAGCCGTAGCCCACCACATAAAAGCCCATCGCTTCGAGATCATCGAGCAGTTCGGCTTTCTTCAGATAATCGGTGACCACTTGCGAGCCGGGTGCCAGAGAGGTCTTGACCCATGGCATGGTGCTCAAACCGCGAGCTGCTGCATTGCGTGCCAGCAGGCCGGCAGCAATCATGACACTCGGGTTTGATGTATTGGTACAACTGGTGATGGCGGCGATGACGACCGCGCCGTCTTCCAGATTGAACTGATCGTCGCCCATGCTGACTGGAACGACAGGTTTCTCGATGGAACGGTTGCCGGCCAACACCTTGACATCCTTGGCAAACTGAGACTTCGATTCGGTCAGAAGGATACGGTCCTGTGGACGTTTCGGGCCCGAAATCGAGGGCACGACACTGCTCATGTCCAGCTGTAACTGATCGGAATAGACCGCTTCTTTCTGGCCGGTCACCCGATAGATACCCTGTGCCTTGGCGTAGGCACGAACCAGCTCGATCTGCTCATCGCTGCGGCCGGACAATTGCAGATAGCGGATCATTTCGTCATCGATCGGGAACAGGCCACAGGTCGCGCCGTATTCAGGCGCCATGTTGGCAATCGTTGCACGATCGGCAAGCGGCAGGTTGTTCAGTCCGTCGCCAAAAAATTCGACAAATTTTCCAACCACGCCCAGTTTTCTGAGCATCTGAACAATAGTCAGGACCAGATCGGTTGCGGTAGTGCCTTCAGGAAGCTTGCCGGTCAGTTTGAAGCCAACCACTTGAGGAATCAGCATGGAAATGGGCTGCCCAAGCATGGCTGCTTCGGCTTCGATGCCACCCACGCCCCATCCCAGCACACCAATGCCGTTGATCATGGTGGTGTGTGAATCGGTTCCAACGACAGTGTCAGGGTACGCCTGCAGCTCGCCGTTTTGCTCGACGCCAAAAATGCCCCGTGCCAGATATTCGAGATTGACCTGGTGAACGATGCCAGTACTGGGCGGAACTACTGCGAAATTGTCGAATGCAGTCTGTCCCCACTTCAAGAACGAATAGCGCTCCTGATTGCGTTCGAATTCGATTTCGGAATTGATTCCCAGTGACGCACGGGTGCCGAATCGATCGACCTGAACCGAGTGATCAATGACCAGCTCTACAGGCGAGAGCGGATTGATTTGATCGGCATGACCTCCCAGCGCTTTCATCGCATCACGCATGGCCGCAAGATCGACCACCACAGGCACACCGGTAAAGTCTTGCAGGACCACGCGTGCCGGGGTAAAGGCGATTTCAGTCGAGGGCTCGGCGCTGGCGTCCCACTCGCACACGGCGGTGATGTCGTCACGCGTGATGTTCAGGCCATCTTCATGGCGCAACAGGTTTTCGAGCAAAATCTTGTGAGAAAACGGCAGAGCACTGATGTCGTGATGCTTCTGTATTTCTATCAGGCTGTGGTAGTGATAGGTTTTTCCATTGACGTCCAGCGTGGCACGCGTGCCGAAGGAATTGGTCATCCGAGTCTCCGAGCTTTAAAGGCTGATCAAGCCGCCTATTATCCGGGATTCGTCGTGCGAACTCAAACGGACATGCCGCACACAGCTGTCTGCGGTTCATCGATCAGTAGCAATCAGTCCACTGGGTCAGGAATACTGTCCAGTGCCAGTCCAGCGAGTCGCTGGATCGACTTCCATTGCAGCACAAGGCGCCACATGTTGCCGCCCTCCGAACGCCACAGGCAGGCGGCACGAACCCCGCAGAGCAGAGCAGAGCGGATTCCGCAGACCAGTTGCTCCTGCTGCAGATAGGTCGGATGCCCTGCCACCATGATCGGTGGTTTGATGATGCTCAGTGTTTCCACGTAGAGTTGCCCCAAGCGCTTGATCATGGGCGGTTCGGCCACGCCGAGCGTGTGCTGATGCACCTGCAGGGCTTCGAGTCCGTCCCCCAGCAATTGCTGCAAATCGGGTCGCCGCTGATACTTGCGTTCCAGGGACATCAGCCCGGTGGTATAGCGCACCAGGTCGAGGTTCTTCTGGCCGGTCACCTGTGCTGATCCTGATGACATCAGATCTGTGATCGCAAGCAGACCGATCGACAGGTCGGCAGGGCCTGTGAATATGTCATCGAACTGGTCGGCGTTTGTGACCAGCACGCTGCGGATGGATGCGGCCAGGCAGTTGGGGTCACAGCGGCCGGTTGTGGCCAGGCTCTTGGCCAGTGCAGCGGACTGGAAGATTGCCGCCAGAGACAGTAGCTGCCGTGGTGTTATGGCCACAGGCTGTCCACTGGTGCGTTGTGTTTATCGATGATCGCGCCTCCCAGGCAGACCTCGTCCTGATAAAAGACAATGGATTGGCCCGGTGTGACTGCTCGTTGCGGCTGATCAAACCTGACCACCAGCTGATCATCGCCCTGAATCTCGACCTCACAGCTCTGGTCGGGCTGTCTGTAGCGATGCCTGGCGGTGCAGCGGAATTGATTGGCAGGTGCCTGTCCAGCCACCCAGGAACTCTCGCTGGCGGCAAGCCAGCAAGACATCAGGGCAGGGTGTTCATGGCCTTGCGCCGCAAACAGCGTATTGCTTGGGAGGTCTTTGTGAATGACATACCAGGGTCCATCCGCAGCCCCGGCGCGACCGCCAATTCGCAGTCCTTGACGCTGCCCCAGAGTGTAGTACATCAAGCCGTCATGTTCTCCGATCGATTCTCCCTGATCGGAGACGATGATTCCTGGTTGAGCCGGCAGGTACTGATTCAGAAACGCCTTGAAATTCCGTTCACCGATGAAACAGATACCCGTGCTGTCCTTCTTGTTGTGGTTGTCAAAGGCCTGTTCGGCAGCATGCAGGCGGACCGCACGTTTCTCCAGCTCACCGACCGGAAACAGAGTCACCGCCAGTTGGGCCTGACCCAATGTATACAGGAAATAGCTCTGATCCTTGTTGGTATCCAGGCCTCGCAGCAATTGCCACTGGCCATCGTGATATCGATTGCGCACATAATGGCCGGTGGCGATCCGTTCACAGCCCAGATCAGCGGCGTGTTCGAGGAAGGTCTTGAATTTGATTTCCCGGTTGCAGAGGATATCGGGATTGGGCGTTCGACCTGTGCGGTACTCGCTGAGAAAGGTTTCGAACACCTGATCCCAGTACTCTGCCGAGAAATTGCGTGTGTGCAGGGTGATGCCGAGTTGATCACAGACGCGCTGGGCGTCCTCGACATCTGTCTCGGCACTGCAGGCACCGCTGTCGTCGTCTTCTTCCCAATTCTTCATAAACATGCCCTGGATCGGGATCTGCTGCTGTTTGAGCAGCAGGGCAGAGACCGATGAATCCACCCCGCCGGACATGCCAACCATGACGCTGCCCAGACTCATGGCAGATCACCGATGTACTGAATCAGATCAGTGGGATAACTGCGCCCGTCCAGAAAATCATGAATATTGCGCATCACCATGGGACTGCGCAGTCTGAGCTGACCTGATTCCAACTCATCCACTGACTTCCAGTGGCAGGCGACAATGCCCTCATCGAGCTCTCTGCCTGGATGGTGTTTGACCACATCGGCGGCAAAGGCAAAGCGAATGAAGTGCTGGTCATTGGATTGTTCTCGCCACTGATAGGTCCCGACAAGATGCGTCAGGGACACCTCATGGCCGGTTTCTTCCAGACATTCACGACAGGCGGCATGCTGGATGGACTCACCGGGCTCAAGATGTCCTGCCGGTTGATTGAACACGACCTTCGATCGGACGTGTTCTTCAACCAGCAAAAAACGAGAGGCCTGTCGGACAATGACGGCGACGGTAACTCGGGGCTTCCAGACCATTGAGGGTTCTTCTGTCAGTCAGAGGTTGCTTGATATCATATTTGGGTGGCGATCCGAAATCACAATGGTCTGATACAGTACCAGGCCCTTGATGGATGGCAGTGACTGCGGTTGTAAAATCATTGATAAGCTTGATAATAAACCCATCTATTAACATTGAGGCGCACGTTCGATCTTTGCAACCACGACATGACTCAACAGCACGATTCACAACATGATCAGGCCGCGGTGGTTGACTCCGGCAAGCCCCAGGTCAGCAAACCACCTTTGTTCAAGGTCATCCTGCTGGATGATGAATATACCCCGATGGACTTCGTGGTGATCATCTTGCAGCAGTTCTTTCAGATGCCAGAGGAAAAGGCTACACAGGTCATGCTGCATGTGCACTATCGGGGGCAGGGGGTCTGTGGGGTCTACACGCGCGATATTGCAGAGACCAAGGTCGAGCAGGTCAACGAATATGCGCGAGCCCATGAGCATCCATTGATGTGTGTCATGGACAAGGTCTGAACTGGTGCAACTTAAACGACCGGATCACGGTCATATTCAGTAACCCAACCCAATGGTGATGACAGGTGTTTAGCAAAGAACTGGAAGAGAGTATCAACAGCGGTTATCAGGAAGCGCGCGCGCTTCGCCACGAGCTGATGACTGTCGAACACCTGCTGCTGGCTTTGCTGGATAACAGCTCGGTCATGAGTGTACTCAAATCCTGCGGCTGTGATCTGGAGAAGTTGCGCAAGGACCTCCAGGAAATTATTGATCAGACCGTGCCGGTTCTTCCCAGTGGCGACGATTCCGATACCAGAGCCAGCGTCGGATTCCGTCGTGTGCTGCAGCGTGCCATCCAGCACGTTCAGTCTGCCGGGCGCAGTGAAGTCAACGGGGCCAATGTGCTGGTTGCCATCTTTGAGGAAAAGGATTCGCACGCCCTGTACTTTCTTCACAACCAGGACATCACGCGTCTGGATGTGGTCAATTTCATTGCCCATGGTTCCAACCGTCTGGATGTCGATCAGTCCGAAGTCAGCACTGAGGATTCTCCTGATGAGGTGGCTGCCGAGAATACCTCGGCACTGGATTCCTATGCCAGTAACCTCAATGCCCTGGCGGCACAAGGCAAGATCGATCCCCTGATCGGGCGTGAGCAGGAAGTCGAACGCATCGTTCAGATTCTGTGCCGTCGTCGCAAGAACAATCCGCTGCTGGTCGGCGAGGCTGGTGTGGGCAAGACCGCCATGGCCGAAGGTCTGGCCAAGAGAATTGTCGAGGAAGATGTGCCGGATATTCTCCTGGATGCCACCATATTCTCATTAGATCTGGGTGCCCTGGTAGCCGGCACCAAGTATCGCGGCGATTTTGAAAAACGACTCAAGGCCGTCATTCAGGAAATTGATGAGCACCCGAAGGCGATTCTGTTCATCGACGA
>QIKT01000005.1 GCA_003233095.1 Oceanospirillales bacterium
TCTTGAGCGTCAAACACGCCCCCTCTGCGTTGCATGAACCGAGCCATAGCACCACGATGACTCAGCTCATGCGCCTTGATCGGACGCATTTTACACCTCAATCCAACTCGCTTAAGACTTGTTCAGAGGCTCCCTAGCCGATGGACTGGTCGCCATTGATCTGAACGAGCTCACCGAGGCGCTTGGCCGCACACTGAGCAAGAAGCTGGTCAGTGTCGAGCCGCTGGCACTGGGCTGGCTGCAGACGCGCAGCGCGACCGAACAGACCCTCTACCCGCATATCGTATCGATTGCGCACAATATTCTGGCCGACGCTTTTTCCGACGCGGTGATCACCCCCGGGGTGACCCGCACAGATGACGTTCGATGGTGGCTGCGTGAGCGAATTGCCACACTCAAGCTTGACACCTGGTTTCACCCATCGGTCAGCCTGCAGCGATCGGATGCCGCCGATTTTGATCATCTGAGAACCTTCAGCAAGCAGCCAGGCGAAAAATCATTCAGCCGGGTGATCTGCTACACGTGGATTTTGGCATCACCTGTCTGCGCCTGAATACGGACACCCAGCAACACGCCTACGTGCTGCGCGATTGTGAGCAGGATGCACCGCAGTATCTGAAAGCGGCTCTTGCCACTGCTAATCGACTACAGGATATTCTGACCACGCCCTTTCAAACAGGCCTCAGCGGCAACACTGTACGACTGAACACACGCCAACGGGCAGCAGCCGAGGGCTCAAGGCATCGATCTATTCGCACCCGATCGGCTTTCGGACATGGCGCCGGACCTGCCATCGGCATGTGGGACAACCAGACTGGAACTCTGCCCAATGGCGAAACACCGCTGATTCCCGACTCTGCCTTTTCAATCGAGCCCAATGTCAGTTCCAGGATTGATGGCTGGGACAAGGAGGTCAAAATCATGCTCGAAGAGGACGCCTATTTCGATGGCACGCAGGTCCGCTATATGGCCGGACGGCAGACCCGTTTTCACCTGATCAATCAGTGGGGCAATGACCGGATCGGATCTGCCTGTACGCAATGATCGATTGATGACACCCATCGCTGTGACCGCACGAAACAGGTGACAAGCATTGATTCATTAATGCAATTTTAATGAGAACGCCTGCTTTTTAAATATATTAATACTTATATTTCAATGACTTAATGAATAAACTTAAATAGCCAGTCACTATAACATCTTGATCATGTGTCAAAGCATCAGCGAGTCGAAACATTTTATTCACTGACTGATACATACACTCCAGCCACCATAACAAGAGCAATCTGAGGGACGGGACAGCATCGTGACTGTACCGACCGATGGATGGCCAACCGGTGGAGTAACCCTATGATTTCAATGTTCGTGACCGGGCTGATTACCTTGAGTTGCCAGCTGCAGAGTGATGTCGTCCTGACCTATAGTGACAACGAGTGGACTGCCAGCTTTACCTGCAACAGCACAGCACAGGTGATCACTACGGACTTTCTGATCTATGACACGATGACCGAAAGCATCGATATCAGCTCAATTGATGGCATTCTGTTTGCTGACGGATTCGAAAGCTGATCATTTGATACCGCACCGTCCGATTCTGTTCAGTTGGTGCTTCTGACCAGGGAGCCTCTGAACAAGTCTTAAGCGAGTTGGATTGAGGTGTAAAATGCGTCCGATCAAGGCGCATGAGCGGGCGTATTTCACGCTCAAGACAGTCGGTCACGACTTGTTCAGAGGCTCCCTAGCCTGGCGGCCATTGAAAATTACGCCCTGCGAGAAAGTGCAGGTGGATGTGAAAGACAGTCTGGCCTGCGGCCTCGTTACAGTTCATGACCACCCGATAGCCGCGAGAATCCACACCCAGCTCGCGAGCGTAGCATGCTGCTGCCAGGAACAGTTCACCTATCAGTGCGGCCTGCTCAGGCTGGATGTCATTGATGGTGGGAATTCGCTCCCTTGGGACGAACAACACATGATGCGGTGCCTGGGGATTGATATCTCGAAAACCGATAACCTGATCATTTTCGAACACGATATCTGCCGGTATCTTGCCGGCCATGATATCCAGAAACAGGGTGTCGCTCATGGTGATCTCCTCAGCTGTCTGACAGACCCGGCATCACACAGACAGACCCGCGGTGAACTCATTATTCGTTGTCGATAATCAACCGGCCATTGAAGGCATGTGCCAGGGTATTGCGATCAATGTACTCCAACTCTCCGCCCACTGGAACGCCATGCGCAATTCGGGTCGCCCTGATGCCATGCCGTGTTGCCAATCGAGACAGATAGTGCGCGGTGGCCTCCCCTTCGATGGTGGGGTTGGTGGCCACGATCATCTCTTCAATGGACTCGGTGGTCAGTCTCTGCTCCAGAATGGGCATGCCCAGATCGTCAGGGCCGACGCCATCGAGTGGGCTCAAGTGACCCAGCAACAGAAAGTACTGCCCCTGATAACCGGTCGCAGATTCGATGCTGCTTCGGTCTGCAGGCGTCTCTACCACGCAGATTTGCGAACCATCTCGTCGGCTGCTGTCGCAGACCCGACACAGTGCTCCTTCGGTGTACATCCGGCAGCGCTCGCAGTGCCCGACTCGGTCCATCGCCTGAGACAATACCGCTGACAGCGTATGCCCTCCGCGACGATCGCGCTGTAACAGATGAAACGCCATGCGCTGGGCAGATTTCGGACCGACTCCGGGGAGACAGCGCAGAGCCTCGATCAGATCATCGAGCAACACACCACTCATCCGAACGGAAATTTGAAACCTTCAGGCAAGTTCATGCCACCGGTCATGTCTGCCATGGAATCCTGTGACAGTTCAGCCACCTTGTTGATGGCATCATTGAATGCGGCGGCGACCATGTCTTCGGCCATTTCAGGATCATCACGCATCAGGGCGGGATCGATACTGACTTTACGGACTTCATGGCGACCGGTCATGATGACCTCTGCCATGCCAGCGCCAGCTTCACCGGTGACTGTTTCATTGGCCAGTTCGGCCTGGGCCTGCTGCATTTTTTCCTGCATTTTCTGAGCCTGTTGCATCAGGCCAGCGAGGGGTCCCTTCATGGGTCAACTCCTTGTCAGAACGAAGGTAGATGATGACATGGCATCACTCTGGGTGAGGTGAGGAACTGGTGATTCACCACCACGCTTCACATCGGTTGATGATCAGGAAATGGGTCTGATCGAGTCGGATATCAACTCGGCACCAAATTCGGACTGAAGTGCCTGCACCGTTTCGTCAGCCTGCATGCTGGACAGTGCCTGATCCTGTGTCTGTCGATCCTGCTGGATTTCCTTCTCAGCGACCGTGTTACCACCCGTCTCGCCGATGCTGAATCGAATGCTCGCATCCGGGCCAAACAGGCTGTGCATGGATTCAAGTATTTTCTGCTCGGCTGCTGGCAGATAGAAGTGCTCGTATTGTCGGTCCAGCACCAACTGGTACTGACGATCGGATTCTCTCAGCAGGATGCAGTGTTTGGCCAGCATCAGAACCGGACCTTTCAAACCCAATCGATCGATCAGCGACAACCAGTCGTCGCTTTGCGGTGATCCAGTGACTGGGGCCTGTGCTTCTGGAGCGACACTGGCCCGAGTCTCCTGAACCTGATGGTCGGGGTGGGCCACTGGTGCCGGTGGCTGATCGGGAACAGCTGACTCAGGAGCGCTCATGGCCTGCTGCGATGTCGGTGAAGATGGATCTGATGGTGCAGGTGCTGCGGACCGCTCTGATGTCGCAGTTGCGCTCTGAACGGGACGCGGTGCTGAGCGCTGGGATGAATTGCCAGCGGCGTCGACAGGCTGCTCGCCTGGCTGCAGAGGACGATAGGTCAGCAATCTCAACAGGGTCATTTCGAAGCCGATGGACGGTTCCGGTGCCATGGCAATGTCCTGCTTGCCATGCAGCAGAATCTGATAGTAGAGCTGCAACAGGGTCGGATCGACCTGCGCAGCCAGTGCCTGAGCCGGTTCGGAGACGTGTGACTTGAGCAGATGCACTGACAGTGATGCGTCATGAACTTCTCGAATCAGGGCATCGATAACGTGCGAATAATCGGGCACATAGTCGGCCAGTTCTGTGATGACGGCCCACAGGGCTGCAGAATCTGAATCAATCAGGGCCGAAATGATACCGGCAATGTGTTCGTGCCGAATGGTACCGAGCATCGTATTGACGTCTTCGGTCTCCAACTGGCCGTTGCCATAGGCGATCGCCTGATCAAGCAGACTCAGACCATCGCGCATGCTGCCATCGGCGGCACGGGCAATGGCAGCGACCGCATCTGCCTCGAATGGCACCGATTCGGAGCCCAGCATGCTGGCCAGATACTCATTGATCAGATCAGTGGGCAAACGCTTGAGGTTGAATTGCAGACATCGCGACAGAACCGTGATCGGCAGTTTTTCGGGGTCAGTGGTTGCTAGCAGAAATTTGACGTGTTCAGGCGGCTCTTCCAGCGTTTTGAGCAGTGCATTGAAGCTGTGTGTGGACAGCATGTGCACTTCATCGATCAGATACACCTTGAAGCGACCGCGAGTGGGCAGATATTGCACATTATCGAGCAGCTCGCGGGTATCGTCCACCTTGGTGCGAGACGCCGCATCGACTTCGATCAGGTCAACAAAGCGTCCTTCGTCGATCTCGGTACAGGCAGCGCACTGCCCGCAAGGGGTCGACGTGATTCCGGTCTCGCAGTTGAGTGCCTTGGAAAAGATCCGGGCAATGGTCGTCTTGCCCACGCCTCGGGTGCCAGTGAACAGAAAGGCGTGATGGACCCGGTTGTGATCCAGTGCATTTTTCAGCGCACGAACGACGTGATCCTGTCCGACCAGATCGTCAAACGTGCCCGGGCGCCACTTGCGTGCCAGTACCTGATAACTCATGAGAAATATGCCCTCAGCAACGGGGTAGGATGGGTCTGTTCGAGGGGGTCATGCATTGGCGGTATTGTGCCATCTGGAGGCGGTTTCCGCCAGCGACACTCCGGCACCCGAGTCCACTGCTGCCGCTGCTCCCTTCCGGGCCTGACGGGATTCACAATGTATCGTTGCGGAGGAACCGACGAAAACCACCATTGACAGATAACCCCTTCCGAGGGCGTTCATCCCCGGAAGGTCGCGTATGATATCACGCAGTGATCTGGACAACAGCCCGAATCGCAAAAAAATCCAGGCGACTCCCGCTATTCGTTCGTCGCACAGGCGCGGCCCTTAAAAACTGGCGCGCAGACCAATGCCGTAGCGTGTTATCTCGTCACTGAAGTCCGCCAGAATGTTGATACCCAATGTCTCGCCAAAGGTATACAGCAGATGCGCCTGACCGGCCGCGCCATCCAGTGCTTCATCGACATTCTGATAACCCACCTTGGCTCCGAGTTCGAGCTGTTCGGTAGCAGCGAAACGAAATCCGACGGACAAATTGTAGCCATTCTCGTTGAAATTACCGATCTCACTGTCCACAAACGAGACTTCGGCCAGACCATCCAGACGATCTGCAAAGGTATGGTGGTAACCCATGCCGAATTTCAGTTCCTGCAGGTTCAGACTGACCGAACTCAAGCTGCCCAGATCAAAGTCGGCGTTGTCATAACTGACGAAACCATAGATGTGATCACCGAAGGATATGGATCCGGTCACACCAAACCCGGTTTCATCACTCAGGTTGTCAACATCCACATTGGTGATGCGAGCTTCCAGATAGCTGTAGCTGATCGATCCGCCACCGGCCGCCATGACCGCAGGAGAAAGGGCTGCGGCCAGCATTGTCATGCATAGGTATTTCATCAGAGTGCTCCTGTTTACCATTGAAGGTCATCCGGGACTTCAAACCCGGCATAAAAATCGTCCACCTCGTCATCAGTCTTCACATCCGGGGCAAAAAACGAGATGGCGTCAGCATGAACTGACCTGAGTTTGTCAATGACCGGTGCCTCGACCAGGAAGTGTCTCCCTGCGTGATAGGCCACACCCAGCTTGCCCTCGTTGAGCGCTGTCTGCTGGGAGGCGGTCACATAAAGCTTGCGAATCTTTCCGGCGAACTCGAAATGCCTTGGCAGATCGGCTTTCGGGTCATTCTTCGCAGCCGGCACAATGATATTCTTCAGTCGATCCTTGAGTGCTTTCTTTCGCCGAGCTTCTTCACGACGCTCATTGAGCGCCCGATCCTTATCTTGCTGATCGGTGTGTCGACGCTTGGCATAGGCTTCGGCCAGTGACGGTTCCTTGCCGGTCTGCTTGCCTTTCTTGAACTGCCGAGATTTTTTCTTGCGAGATTCCTTGACCCGCTGCTCGCTGACCAATCCCGATTTGAGTAGTTGATCCTGAAGTGATCCAGTCATCTGATGCGTTCTCTGATCAGATCCCTGCTCTGCAGAGACCAGTATTGACATTGTGCCGCTATTCTACCAGCAATTCCGAAGGTATTGGACAGGCCAAAGGGACGAAATAGCTGCCAACGCTGATCATTGTTGCTCAAGGCTCTGGCAACCAGGTCTCCACCGATATTACTGGTCGAGACGCCATGTCCTCCAAAGCCCTGCGCGTACCAGACCTGCTCGTCGAGAGGGCCGATCTGTGGCATCTGGTGGCGGCTGTATCCCATTTGACCACTCCAGACGCATTCGGTCCTGACCGACTCGAGCTGCGGAAAGACCTTCAGCAGGTCTCGGCGCAGCTTCTGTTCGACCGATTCGGTGCTGGCGCCAAATGCTTCGATTCTGCCGCCCCAGAGCAGTCGGGTATCGGCGAGCGGACGATAATAATCGAAGGCAAATCGGGTGTCATACACCGCCCAGGGCTGTTTCATCAATGAGTGGATTCGATCACCCAGAGGCTCAGTAGTCATGACATAGGTGGAAATCGGCATGACTGCAGTGCTGACCGGCGGACAGCTTGAGCGCGGCTGGTAGCCGCCGCCACACAAGACCACCCGCTGCGCATCAATGTGCCCCTGATCACAGATGACCTGCGGCCCTGCCTGCGGCCGCTTCAGGGACAGCATCGGCGTGTGCTCGAAGACCTGTCCGCCCAAACGGCGAATCTCGGCGAGCAGCGCTGCTGCATAGCGATACGGATGAAAATGAATGGCCTGATCTTCAATCAGTCCACCATGGTAGCGGTCACTGTGAAGTTGATCGCGCAAATCTGCCGCGCTGATCGATCGCCACTGAACATCAAAATGCCGACTCATGAAGTCCTGTTTCTGTTCCAGCAAACGGTCATCATCGAACCAATTGGCCCACAGTATCCCGGCCTGATTGGCCTGACAGTCAATCTCAAGCGTGTCGATTCGAGACTTGATCAGCGCCATACCATCGAGCGTCAGTTGATACAGTGATCGAGCCTGATCAGCCCCCAGCTGTCGCACCAGCGCTTCTTCCCCGAGTGAATAGCCTCCGAATACGAAGCCACCATTGCGGCCTGAGGCGCCGAAAGCCGCGTGGTCGCGGTCAATCAGAGTGACGTCTCTGACGCCTTCCTGGAGCAGTGAGAGCGTGCAACTGAGACCGGCAAATCCAGCCCCCACGACGCACACATCGGTGCGATGAGCGCCCCTCAGAGCATCGGCCGCATGCTCAGGCTGTCTGGCCTGATGATAGTAAACCTGCTCGGTCACGCTTCGTTCAGGACCTTGCGCAGCCGTTCGATCAGGGCCTCGGAAATATCTTCGTGCTTCAAAGCGGTTTCCAGCACGGCGGTGACGAAACCGAGTTTGCTGCCACAGTCATAACGAGTGCCGGAGAACCGATAGCACAAGACGGTCTCCTCGTTGAGCAATTGGGCGATGGCGTCGGTCAACTGGATCTCGTTGTTGGCGCCGCGCGGAGTCTTTTCGAGCAAGTCAAAAATGCGTGGGGTGAGAATGTAACGCCCGACGACCGCCAGATTGGATGGAGCCTCGGAAGGGTCTGGTTTCTCG
>QIKT01000182.1 GCA_003233095.1 Oceanospirillales bacterium
CAGCTCGGTGATGGCCGGGTTCGGGGCATTGCTGCGTTCGATAACTCCTACGGGCAGTTTTCGCAGTACCTGTATCTTGGCAAAATCTACCCGCTCGAACGCATCCATCCTCGTGTCTACGCCAAAGTCACTGTTGGCCTGATCCGCGGATACAAGGGTGAATACAAGGATAAGATCCCCCTGAACAACCTGGGCGTGGCACCTGGCATCATTCCGATGCTTGGCTATCAGGGCAAATATTTCAATTCCGAGATTCTGCTTTTGGGCAAGGCAGCGACTCTGCTCACCTTTGGCGTGCGCTTCTAAGGAGCCTTCCGGACTTGACCGATCGTCGTGAGGGAAAGCCGATTTGAGTCAGATTTTTGGATCTTTTGAAGCGAATAGCACCACTATGTAACGAACAATATCCGGAAATCTGGCCAAACTCGGATTTTCCGCAGGTGATCATGTTAAGTCCGACAGGCTGCTAGCATGAGACAAGCCCAAAGCGCGACCTGTTCAGCACCTCAGGCACTGGGTACAATAGCGTCATTCCCTGATGAGATAGCCTTCGATGTCCATACGCTCCAACTCCATCACCAGGCCGCCGGGCGATCTGATCGCTCAACTGAATGCAGAGGACCTGATTCGCAGTGCCCATCAAGTCATCGACATCGAGCAAGCAGGCATTACCGCAATCAAGGAACGCCTGAACACCGAGTTCGTTCAGGCCTGTCAGATTCTCTATCAATGCAACGGACGCATCGTGGTCATGGGGATGGGAAAGTCGGGACACATCGGGTCAAAAATTGCAGCCACCCTGGCCAGCACTGGCAGTCCGGCGTTTTTTGTCCATCCAGGCGAAGCGAGCCATGGCGACCTGGGAATGATTACGCACAACGACGTGGTACTTGCGCTGTCCTATTCCGGTGAAACCGATGAATTGCTCACCCTTCTCCCCATGATTCATCGCATGGCCATTCCGTTCATCGCCATGACCGGCAGCTCCGAATCGACGCTCGCTCAGAAAGCCACGGTCCATGTCGACGTCAGCGTGCCTCAGGAAGCCTGCCCTCTTGGGCTGGCACCAACCTCCAGTTCGACCGCGTCACTGGTCATGGGCGATGCACTGGCCATTTCACTGCTGGAGGCTCGTGGTTTCACGCGCGACGATTTTGCCCGCTCACACCCGGGCGGTCAGCTGGGACGGCGACTGCTGATTCATATCTCTGACATCATGCACATGGGTGATCAGGTGCCTCTGGTCAATGTGTCCGCTCGACTGCCTGAAGTCATTGTCGAGATGACTCGCAAGGGTCTGGGCATGACCGCAATCGTCGATGATGACCAGCGACTGCTAGGCATCTTTACCGACGGTGACCTTCGTCGAACCCTCGAGGCGGACGAAGATCTGAACAAAATCATCATCTCCGAATTCATGACCCGTGACTGCAAGACCATCGGACGGCATGAATTGGCCGCTGAGGCGGCCAGCATCATGGAAGACTACAAGGTCCATTCCCTACTGGTCGTCGACGAAGAACACGTGGTTGTCGGCGCATTGAACGTCCACGACTTGCTGGCAGCGCGAGTCATATGACACACCCTGTTCAGCCCGACTCAATGATCATTCCCGAAGCCATCCGCATCAGGGCCGCAAACATTCGCCTGATGATCTTTGATGTCGATGGCATTCTGACCAACGGCCAGCTGATCTTCAGTAACAAGGGCATCGAGAGCAAAGCATTTCATGCCCAGGATGGCCTGGGCTGTCAATTCCTGCTCAACAGCGGCGTGGACGTTGCTCTGATCACCGGGCGCAGCAGCAAGATTGTCACGCATCGCGCCGAACGGCTCGGGATTCGTCACGTCTATCAGGGCCAGATGGACAAACTGACCGCCTACAACGAGCTGAAGAAATCATTGTCCCTGACCGATGCTCAGTGCGGCTTTGCCGGCGATGATCTGATTGACCTGCCGATACTGATCCGATGTGGCCTGGCCATGAGCGTGCCACAGGGCCATCCGTCTGTGCTGGAGCACGTCCACTGGGTCAGCAGTCGCTCGGCAGGCGATGGCGCGGCGCGCCAGATGACTGATCTGTTGATGTCTGCACAGGGAACCCTCGCACCTCTGGTGCAGTCCTATCTGACATGATCCGCCGTCGAACAATGAGCATGGGAATTCTTGCCGCATTGGCCATTGGCTTGCAGTGGTGGGTATTGTTGCAGGAACAGGATCAGGCCCACAAGACGCCCCTGCCCGACCCACGCTCGGATTACACCCTGACTCAATTCGATCTGCTGGTCATGAATCAGAGCGGCGAGGCCAGTTTTCATATCACTGCCCCCTATCTGGAAAAGAACCCGCTTGATCAGTCACTGTCCATCATGAAACCCAATATTCTGTTGTACAATCAACAGAGTACCGAATGGACCATTCAGTCCGAATCAGGCTGGATTTCCGAAGCCGGTGACCTGCTAAGACTCGATGGCGTGGTCAATATGGTATCGGGCAGTGAAGACGATCCGGTCAAGATAGACGGCACTGATTTTGTCGTCATCCCTGACAGCAAATTGGTCACTTCCACCGAAGCGGTAGTGATGACGAGACCCATGGGGCTTTACCAGGGCGTCGGATTCAGTGCAGACATTCGCAACAACATTCTGGAAATACTATCCGAGGTCACAGCCCGATATGAGCCTGAGTAACAACCCGATTTGCATTACCCTGATAGGCATCCTTGCCCTGTCCGCAACCACTGGCAACGTCCTGGGCAAAACCTCGGACGGCGAACAGGAGGCGGTCATCAATGGCGGTCACTACCTGGTTGACCCTGAGACCGGGGCCGATCGCTTCAGCAAGGGGTTCGCCCTGACTCAAGGTAGTCGCGAGATCACTTCCAATGAAGCCGTTATCAACCGCGACGACGAAGGCCTGAGCAGGATTCTGCTGACCGGCCAGCCAGCGACCTGGAAGGAGACACTGGACGATGGCAGCAAGATCGACATCAAGGCCAACACCATCGACTATGATCTGACCACCGAGCTGGTGGTCTTGACTGGCGATGTCAGTGTTCAAAAGGGCATTCAGCTCATCACCGGAGAACTGATTCGCTTCAATGTCAGCACCCAGCAGCTGGAAGCCGGTTCGGAGGATGGCGATTCTCCGATTCGCATGGTGATCAGGCCGGTCAAAAAGCCCAAGCCAGAACCTGAGTCCGACTGATGCTGCGTGCCGTTGGCCTCACCAAGGCCTTCAAGGAGCGCCAGGTCGTTGTCGATTTCTCGCTGCAGGTCGCCGAAGGCCAGACCGTCGGTCTGCTGGGGCCGAACGGAGCAGGCAAGACCACCTGCTTTTACATGGTGGTCGGACTGATCACCTGTGACCAGGGCAGCATCCTCCTGGATGATCAGGACATCACTCATCTACCCATGAATGAACGCGCTCGACTGGGGATTGGATACCTGCCACAGGAAACATCCATTTTCAGAAAACTGTCGGTCTACAATAACCTGATGGCCATTCTGGAAATGCGCAGTGATCTGAATCGCAAGCAACGCGCCGATGAGGCTGAGCGATTGATGGCCGAATTGCAGGTATCTCATCTGGCCAGGCAGATGGGCATCAGCCTGTCCGGTGGAGAAAAACGACGGGTCGAGATTGCCAGAGCGCTGGCCGCCAATCCCCGCTTCATCCTGCTTGATGAGCCTTTTGCTGGCGTGGATCCAATTTCCATTGGTGAAATCAAATCCATCATCGCTCACCTGAAAGCGCGCGGCATCGGTGTTCTGGTGACTGATCATCATGTTCGAGAGACACTGGATATCTGTGATTATGCCTACATCATCAACCTGGGCAGTGTCCTGGCCCAGGGGTCTGCAGAAGACGTCCTGAGCAACCAGTCTGTTCGCGACGTCTATCTGGGTTCCGATTTTCAGATGTGAGACCGCCATTCTCTGTCGTCAAGATCAATGTCTGCTAGAATGAAATTGAGCATGCACATCCGCTGATTACAGGACACTTGCCAAGCGTGAAGCCAGCCTTACAGCTCAGACTGGGGCAACAGCTCAAGCTGACCCCACAACTGCAGAATGCGATTCGTCTGCTGTCCCTGTCGAGCATCGAACTCGAAAAGGAATTGATCAGCGCCGTGGAAAGCAACCCACTGCTGACTCGCTCTGACAGCCTGGAGAGTCAGGCAGCTGAGGCTGCTGAGGCTGCTGATGCCCCGAATGACAGCACCTCCGATGAGCCGTCACCAGAGATCATCGAACAGGAAACCTGGTCGATAAGCGCGATGGACATGCCTTCCTCCGGACGCACCAACTCCACCCAATACGACCTGTCTGACACCAACCGCGAGTTTGCTGACACTGATCAGGATGACCTCAAATCATCATTGCTCTGGCAACTGAACCTGTCCAACCTGTCCCAACAAGATTCAATGATCGCCTGCGCCTTGATTGATGCAGTCAGCGATGACGGATTGATGATCGAGTCCCTGGACACCATTCAGGAGTCCTTGCGGCCCGATCTGGATGCTGAAATGGATGACATCGAGGCGATACTGCATCACGTTCAACAATTCGAACCGGCCGGTGTCTGTGCCCGATCCATACAAGAATCACTGAGTCTGCAACTGAGCAGCAAACCCCCTTACACCCCTGGACTCTGGGTCGCCAAACAGATCGTCGAGAAGCATCTGGAGCTGCTTGCCGAGCAAAAGATCCCACAACTGAAACGGGCACTGGAAGTCGATCAGTCTCAACTGGAACTGGCCGTCGAACTGCTCCGCTCACTCGATGCCCGTCCGGGATCGGCCAATCACAATCAGCGCACTGAGTATGTCGCACCGGAAGTCATTGTCCGCAAGGTCAATGATCAGTGGCAAGTCACTCTGGCTCGCAACCCTACTGCCTCACTAAGCATCAACGAGGTGTATGTGCAAATGATCAGCAAGGCATCCAAGGAAGATACGGCCTACCTGAAAGAGCAATTGCAGGAAGCACGCTGGTTGATCAAGAGTCTTGAGACCCGAGACCAGACTCTGATGACCGTCGCACGAGCCATTGTCACTCGTCAGACCGGATTTTTTGAACAGGGGCCATCGGCACTACGCCCAATGATCATGAAGGACATCGCCGAACTGACAGAATTGCACGAGTCCACCATCTCGCGCATCAGCAACCGTAAGTACATGCTCACTCCGCACGGTGTGCTCCAGCTCAAGTATTTTTTTTCAAGCAGCCTCTCGACCACTGATGGAGATGGCAGCTCGTCAACCGCAGTTCAGGAGCGAATTCGCCAACTGATCAGTGAAGAACCGCCGCGCAAGCCACTGAGTGACAACAAGCTCGGGCTGCTGCTGAAGGCAGAAGGCATTCAGGTGGCTCGCCGAACCGTGACCAAGTATCGCGAAGCGTTGAAGATTCCGTCATCGCCGCAACGCAAACGATTGATCTGACTCTTAACGACCACAAGGAGAACTTGATGAACCTGGAAATCACTGGCAAGAACATCGATCTGACCGATCCGCTTCGTGATCACGTCACACAGAAAATCAAGAAATTGACACGCCATTTCGAACACGTCATTGACATTCACGTGATACTTGAAGTGATCAAACGAGAGCATCACGCAGAAGCGACTGTCAACATCTCGGGCAAGTCGCTGTTTGCCGAAGCCAGGAATCATGACATGTATTCCGCCATCGACATGATGATTGACAAGCTGGATCGTCAAATCCTCAAGGCCAAGGACAAGATGCAAGCCATTACCCACGAATCGATCGCGGACAACATCATTTAGAATCGTTCACTTTGTCTGCGAACATCCCGCAGTTACAATACACTCATCTCAACGAAATCACCGGCAGGCACACGCACTGTCGGTGATTCAGGTGCTCAACAGAAATCATGCATTTTGCAGACTATTTCGATGCCGCCAGAATTCAGGTGGATGTGTCTATCCAGAGCAAGAAGCGGCTACTGGAATTCGCCAGTGAGTTGATCGGCAAGGACAGCAGCGAGCTGACCCCGCGGATGGTTTATTCCCAGATGTGTGCCCGGGAATCGATCGGAAGCACCGGTCTCGGATATGGGATCGCTCTGCCGCATGGACGTGTTCCTGAGTCCGATGTCACTCTTGGCGCCATTATCAGGCTCAAGGATCCGGTCGATTTCAACGCACCGGACAAGGTCCCGGTAGACGTGGCCATTTGCCTGGCTCTACCCGAACATCATGGGCAGCGACATCAGAACCTGCTGGGACTGATCGCGGAATTCCTTCATTCCGAGGACAATCGACGTCTGCTCAGGGAATCCGATTCAGCCACCACCATCATGGAGACTCTGAGATTGTGGCAATCGGCGGTATAAAACAAACACTGACCGCCAGCGGACTGTTCGAATACCTCAAACAGGGGTTTGAGGTCATCTGGGAGACCTGTCCAGGGGCACTCAATCGCCAGATCCACAGTGATGCCATTGAATCCAGTCAGTCAGACCTCGCAGGCTTTCTCAACCTGATTCACAATCACAAGGTGCAATTGATCGGGCCGGATGAAATCCACTGGCTCGATTCACTCGATGCCCGCAGCCGTTGGGAAACCCTGACCCAACTGCAAAACCTGGATGTATTGGCTCTGATCATCACTGATGGTCAACAGCTGCCCGGAGATTTGGTCGAAGCGACCAATGAGACGGGCATACCCATCTGGAGATCGGCCGATCGAGGCGTTGAATTACTGTCACATATCCAGCATTTCATGACCCGACAGCTGGCTCAGCAGATCACCTGCCACGGCGTGTTCATGGAAGTCTTCAGTGTGGGGGTCATCATTTCGGGAGCCAGTGGGATCGGCAAGAGCGAACTGGCCCTGGAACTGATCAGTCGTGGTCATCGACTGGTTGCCGATGATGCGCCGCAGCTGAGCAGGATTGCACCGGACACGCTGACCGGTCACTGCCCTGAACTACTACGTGACTGTCTGGAAGTCCGTGGACTGGGAATTCTGAATGTTCGCGCCATGTTTGGTGATTCGGCCGTCATCACCAGCAAATACCTGAAACTGATCATTCATCTGGAACTGCTCAACCCTGACATGTTTCAGGGTGAACTGGAAGAAAATCGACTGGTGGGCAATATTTCCAGCAAGAAGCTGCTGGGCATCGAAATTCCGATGATCACTCTGCCGGTCGCCCCTGGACGAAATCTCGCGGTACTGGTCGAGGCTGCAGTGCGAAACCACGCACTCAAGCTGCAAGGTTACCAGGCTGCCGATGAATTCATGTCAAGGCAACGCCGCATGATGAGTCAGGAGGACGAATCAGATGAGCAGCAATGAGCAAGACATGGAGCTGATTATCGTCACTGGGCTGTCAGGTTCCGGCTGCTCGGTGGCTCTGAAGTCATTGGAGGACCTGGGTTATTACTGTGTTGATTGTCTGCCTATTGAATTGATCACTCCGTTTATCGAACACGCCCGGGCGCACCCTGAACAGGGCTATGAGAAGATTGCACTGGGCGTCGATATCCGCAGCAAACCGCACTATGATCAGCAGCTCGATCAGATTCTTGAGTCTGTCAAGGATCGGGTCGACCAGTGCCGAATTGTCTTTCTGACCGCATCGGATGCCTGTCTTCACAAACGCTACAGTGAAACAAGACGCCGGCACCCGCTCGCGGTTCAATGCAACACTCTGGCCG
>QIKT01000105.1 GCA_003233095.1 Oceanospirillales bacterium
AAATCAGATCACTCTGATCAAGGGCCGAGGAATGTTTTTGGTAGAATCGGATGACCGCTTTGAGCACCCAAAGATCAATGCGCGACATGACGCGAAATCGCTCGGCTGCGTGGATGAAATCATTGGCGTCAAGAATCTGACCGTCATCATCACGCATGCGCAGCAGGACCTCCAGATGGAAGCCGCATGACTGTCCCTGAATGGGAGTGATCTGCTGGGCATAGAGCATCAACTGGTCGCGATCGATGGCTGAATTCAGGGATGCTGCCCAGTGCATCATCGACGGGCGTGCTTCGGTTCGGTTCTCGTCACTATAGAGAACCGCGCAGCCACCTCCGGCATCTTTCGCTTCGAAACAGGCCACGTCTGCCATGCGCATGATCTGCGTATAGTTCTGATTGCTCGATGTCAGCTCAACGATGCCGACACTGGTAGTGATATTGAAAATGAGGCTTTGCCAGATGAAACGATAATCCTGAATCACCTTGATCAGATGCTCGGACCGAGCCTTGCCATGCCGAGCATCACAATCGACCAGCAACAGACCAAATTCATCGCCACCCAACCGGGCCAGCACGTCCTCATTACCCAGATTGTTGCGAATCAGATAGGCAATTTGCTTGAGCTGCTCATCGCCGGCAAAATGGCCGCTGGTATCGTTGATCACCTTGAAATTATCCAGGTCCAGATAGCAGACACAGGTGGGAACATCATCAGCCTGTTCAATCTGCCTCATGCACGCCTCTTCAAAGGCGACTCGGTTTGGCAAGCCGGTCAATGCATCATGAGACGCTCGATAACTCAATTCATTGGACAGGTATCGGTTCTCCATCACGGCTGAGGATGAGAGTACCGGGGCCACCCCGATAATCAGAAAGATGAACATCAGCATGCCCTGCTCGAAGGCATTCATGGGCGCGGCCAGTTGGTCTGCGTTGAAGCCGATATACAGGCTCAATGCCAGCAGAAGAAGCATGACGGCCGTGGTCGTGAATCGATGTTCGAATCGAAACGCAGACCAGCCCAGCAGCAGGGCAGGCAGGAAGATCAGAGCCAGAGGATAATGGGGCATGAACGAGACCATCCGATCCCAGAACAGTGCCGTGATCAATGCAGCAGCGATCCACGTCAGTCGCTCAGCCCATGGCAAGGACCTGCGCCTGGTGCGTTCGGGGTGACGAATGGTCATGTACAGTGAGATGATGGCCGGCGTGAAAACCACGACTCCAAACAGGTCGCCCAGCATCCAGGTAGACAAGAATTCCAGTTCGCCGATCACCGAGGGAGCATCGCCCAGGGTGATGACTCGGCCGGACAGAAAATATCCACAGGTGGCAATCACTGCCGAGACCACCGACAGCACAATGCCGCCCAGATACAGGGAAAAGACGCTGCGAAAACTTTGTGCCGTAGGGTTCTGAGACACGCGATTGCGAATCAGATAGACCGCAACGACCGGACCGATGATATTGGCCAGGAACGATCCGGTCATGAACACAGGGTCCAGGGGCAGGACGATCGCACTGAAAGTCATCCCCAGCAGAATGGCAGGCCATTGACGCAGACCTCCCAGTATCAGACCGGCCAGCGCAACGCCCGCTGGGGGCCATACTGGAGCCACTTTGAACAGGCCGAGTCGAACCGAGAGATCCGCCAGGACGGCGAACACGGCAAACACCAGCGCGAAACCGATCAGAAAGGCTAATTGCTGTTTATTATGTAGCAGATCTTTAATCTTGCTGATTGCCCCATATTATAGTCATATACCTTGTGTCCTATCTTTGTTGAAGTCGCCACAGGGTGCAAGTTTTTGGCAAAGATTTCTGTCCTGTTGACCAGGTCCGAGGCAACATCGGATACACAGTGAATGATCTGGCCACACACCATGGGCCTTGAGACTCCGGAGAACACCATGCAAACACATCATGAAGTCAACGGTCATCGCATGACCGAGCCTTTCCCCGAAGGAACGCGTCTGATTTTCATGGGAATGGGCTGTTTCTGGGGCGCCGAACGTCGTTTCTGGGAGCAGTCTGGCGTTTACTCAACACAAGTCGGATATGCCGGCGGGCACACTTTTGAGCCAAGTTACGAGGCGGTTTGTAGCGGAGAGACAGGGCACGCCGAGGTGGTTCGGGTGGTGTATGAACCTGCGGAAATCTCTCTGGAGGCCTTGCTGGCGGTGTTCTGGGAGTCGCATGACCCGACCCAGTTGAACCGACAGGGCAATGATGTCGGCAGCCAGTATCGCAGCTGCCTGTACTTTGATCACGCCGAAGACCTGTTGATTATTGATGAATCATTGACTCGTTATCAACAGGCCTTGACGGCACAGGGCAAGGGGCAGATTCAGTCCGAGATCGCCTCCTTCAGCAATTTCTACATGGCCGAGGATTATCACCAGCAGCATCTGGCCAAAAAACCCAACGGTTATTGTGGTCTCGCAGGGACGGGCGTGTGTTATCTGTCCTCGGATGAGTAGCTGAACCGTCCGGGACGATTGCCTTCACTCGGGTCATAGTCCTTTTCACGCTCGATTCTGGCCAACTGTATTTCCAGTTGCTCCAGTTTCGCTTCGATACGAGTTCGCTGGTAATAGGTCAGTGACTCGTCCTTGAGCAACTCATGCAATTGCCGCGACGCATCGAATACTTGCCCTACCTGGAGCGTATATTCGGCAAACGCTTCACCGGCACGAACATCATCGCCTGCGCTTTTTGCTGCTCTGGAGTACAGCAGCAACAATGAGGGCTGTGTTGGGTGGTCAATCAACAAAGGCTTTAGCAATGCCTCTGCTCGCTCAGCCTGCTCCTGATTGCCGGTCTGTAACAGCAGGGTGGCATAACTGCTGGAGATAGGCAGGTTCTCGGGATAGATGGCCAGAAGCTCATCGAACCGTCGCATGGAAGCCGGCATTTCCCCCGACGCCGCTTCCAGTTCAGCAAACAGAATCTGGCTGGGGATGGCGCTGGACAGTGGTTCGGGCAATCGATCCATGGCCTCATAAGCCTGACGAAATTCACCCAGTATCAGATGCGCCAGGGTCATTCCATACCATTGATGTGGTGATTCGGTCTGCTGTTCGATTTGTCCCTGATAGAAGCGCAACACCTGCTCGGGTCGTTCTGCGGTCAGCACGCGCAGACGTTCTTTCATCAGCAGGAAATAGTCCTCAGGCTGTGTTTTGAGCACACGGGGTTTCATTGTCCTTGCCCGTTGCTTGGCTTCGGCAATTCGGCTGGTTCCCACGGGGTGTGTTCTGAGAAATTCGGGAATGCCATTGCCGTAGTTTCTGGATATTCTGGCCATCTTCTCGAAAAATCTGATCATGCCTTCAGGGTCGTAACCCGCTCTGGAGAGAGTCCGAATACCGACTCGATCCGCTTCTTGTTCATTCGACCGAGTGAAGTTGATCATCAGCTGCTGGGCCAATCCCTGGCTGCCCACCACTGCAGCCTGAATGGCATCCCCGCCACCACCGGCCAGCGCGACGCCAAGCATGGCCAGCAATAGTGGCAATTCGATCTTTTGCGCCGATTCGACCGAGCGAGCAATGTGCCGCTGGGTGACGTGGGCGACTTCGTGAGCAAGGACGCCGGCGAGTTCGGCCTCGCTGTCGGCCAGAAGAAACAGAGCGCTGTGAACAGCAATCACACCGCCTGGCGTGGCAAATGCATTGACTGAATTGGCGTCAATGACAAAGAAATGATAGTTCGAGGAAGGTTTGTCACTGAACGAGGCGATGCTGAAGCCCAGGTTCTTGATATAGGAGTCAACCAGAGGGTCGTCCATCACCTCGGCCAGACGATTGAGTTCGCGGATCAATCGCTCTGCGTAATCACGCTCCTGTTGCTCCGAGATGGCCAAATCAGCCGATGAGCCCAGATCAGGTAACTGAAAGTCACTACTGGCTGACAGAGAGGTCGCAAGACTCAGTATCAGCAGCACAATCAGCCGTTGAGTCCAGCTGGAGCTGGTGATTGCAGTAGACATCAATGTTCTCTGTTTCACTTATATATTATGACCAGTCTAACACGCACTGGTTCAGCGCATTGTGAGGCAACTCAGGTGGCGGGAAGAATGGCCTTGAACAAAAAGAAGAACAGAATGGCCAGAGTGGCTCCTGCTGGGATGGTCACAATCCATGACACAAAGATGTTTCGCACCACGTTCAGGTTGATGGCAGAGATGCCTCGAGCAAGTCCGACCCCCAGGACTGCACCAACCAGGGTATGAGTGGTCGAAATGGGTAATCCATAGGTGGATGCAACAACAATGGTAGTCGATGCGGCCAGTTCGGCGGCAAATCCACGGCTCGGCGTCAGATGAGTGATCTTGGTGCCGATCGTTTTCATGACCCGCCAGCCGTAGGTCATCAGGCCAATGACGATGCCGCCACCACCTACTGCCAGAATCCACATCGGCAGCGGCGCCTGCTGTCCCACCAATCCGCTCTTGGCCGTACTGACCACCGCCCCCAGAGGGCCGATGGCGTTGGCCACGTCATTTGATCCGTGCGCGAAGGCCATGGCGCAGGCGGTACAGATCATCAGCAGGGCGAAGGCTTTTTCAACCGCATGATACCGAAACGACTTGTCCGCATTCGGGTCATCCTTGATGCGTCGAACGAAGAAAGCGCCGATCACTGCAATGACCACACCGATCAGCGCGGAGAGCATCAAGCTCTCCTGACGGTCGAGATCGATTCCGATATGTTTCAGGCCTTTGTATAACGTGACCAGCGAAATCAGAAAGCCCGTCAGGAAGATGTAGATGGGAATCAGGCGCTTGGCTTTGGCCAGTGGATCGGGCTGATCCAGAATCAGCGTCTGCACCGTTCGGAAGATCAGGTAGGCAAAGAATGCGGCCAGCAGAGGAGAGACCACCCAGCTCAAGACAATCGTACCCACTTTGCCCCAGGCTATCGAGCTGAAGCCCAGCCCGACAATTCCGAATCCGATCAACGCGCCAACAATGGAGTGGGTGGTCGACACCGGCCAGCCCAGCGTAGAGGCAATCATCAGCCAGACCCCTGCAGCCAGCAGCGCTGCAAGCATCCCGTAAATCATGATCTCCGGTGAACCCTGCAGCATGGCAGGGTCGATGATTCCCTTGCGTATGGTCGAGGTCACCTCGCCACCGGCCAGCACAGCGCCTGCCAGCTCGAACACTGCAGCGATGATAATGGCCTGTTTGAAGGTGATGGCACCGGAGCCCACCGAGGTGCCCATGGCGTTGGCGACATCGTTGGCGCCGATGCCCCAGGCCATGAACAGACCAAAACCAACGGCCAGAGCTATGAAGAGGAGTTGATATTCCATGAGGTTTCAGGCCTGTGCAGAATCAGCGGTTGAACATCATTTCAAGGCGACGTCCGGTCCGTTCGGACATGTCACCGACTTCACCAATCAGCGTGATGACATTGTAGAGAAACATCATGTCAATCGGAGGATAATTAGATTCAATGGCATATAACTGATGTCGCAGTTGTTGTTGCAGTGCATCAGATTCGCTTTCGATCTCATCAATCCGGTGAATCATGTTTTGCACCAGCTCCATTTCGGCACCTCGAAAGCTGGTCTCGAACAGTTCGTCAAGTTCATTGATGCTCTTGTGTGCGTGCTTGACGGCCTTGACGCATTTGCGAACAAATTTTCGAAACAGTTCGGCAGCCGGTTCAGGAATACTCATCTTTCGTCCAACCATGATTCCCGAGATGTCCCGACAGCGGTTGGCGATCTTGTCCTGAACAAGGATCAGATCGAGCAAATCATTGCGGGCAACCGGCATGAACACACTGCGCTGCAGATGAGATCGAATCGAGAATTTGAGTTGATCGGCCTCGTCCTCTAGCGTGACGATTTGATCGCGGAAGCTCTGCATCGCGACCAGATCGCCTTCAACCGCGGCGTCAAACAGGCCAACCAGCAAGTTGGCACAGTCATGGCATGCTTTCATATGTTTCTGAAGTGGAGCAACGGGCGACTTACCAAAGATGGATGAGATAAACTCTTTCATGATCTTGATGTCAGCACTTGAAGATGTGCTGCATTCTACGGACGCTGTCCACCACTTGCTACTGTGATAAGCAAATAAGGAACGCAATGGTCACTGAGATGAAACAGGATATGACCCAATCATGCGAACAGGACCTGCTGATCGAGCTGGCCTGTAGTCGCTCAGACAAGGCACGCCACACCCTGGCCCAGATTCTTGCGGTACAGTGGCAGCACCAGCACCAGCATCAGCACGGATCGGTGAGTATATTCTTCCACTCTGACGCTGTCGATGTGGCATCGTCTGAGCATCCGCATCACGATCCATGGGTCCAGCTTGCGAAGGCGCAGCAACTGGATATGCTTGTCTGTAGTGCGGCATTGGAAAGGCGCCAGATCGAAGCTAAGGATGGCGAGCCCTTTGTCATCACGACCCTGACCCAGTGGATGGATCGGGTCGCTTCGGGTGGACGACATCTGATGCTCAATCGGTACGCCTCATCATGAGTCCGATTTTGTGCAGAATCGGACAATGTCCGAAAAGCGACTCTTTGGCTGGCGAATTGCTCGATCGTATTCTGGTTGCGCTGATCATCGACCTTGAAGTAGATCTGTTATTCCACGGCGAGGGGCTGGGCTGGCTGCAGGATTGCTTGATCAGTGCCCATCAGCGAGCTCGTTTTGGACTACTGTCCTTGTACGGCATTGGACGTCTGATGGTTCACAATCCCGGTGAGGTTCTGCTGACGGCAGATGTCCATGTTGAGACACTGACCCGAATACAACTGGGTGAATTGACGACACGCTATCGGAGTGTCTGGTGACTCGGGTCTTGCATCTGGTGATTGCCGAGCAAGGGGGCGACCCACAGTGGCTGGTGACACTTCAGGCAATGAGGCAGGCTGGCGATCAGGTGCTGGTCATTGGGTTGTCGATGTGCGAGATTCGCGACACGCTGGAGTTGCTGACCACTGACGGTGCACAGCGCCCTGGATTTATGCGACTCGATGCAACCATGACAGCGACACCAGCGATCGATGTTGCCTTCGAAGAGTGCTCTTGCGATGAGCTGGTTCAGTGCTTGTCGAGCGCTGATCAGGTGCTGAGCTGGCCGTGAGGATCAGGCTCGAAACGGTCTCAAGTTGAATAATATTTACTAATTAAAACAGTATGATGAAAGAACTTTATGAGAGTGATTCAGGGAAAAATGGCGTGACAGAACAAACTTCAACCGATTCATCGGGTTACCTGCTCGATGCCAGCCAATGGGACCGAAATCTGGCCATTCACTGGGCGGCTCAGGATGATCTTGAATTGACTGAATCACATTGGCAAGTAATCGATTTTCTTCGTCAGTTCTACCAGCAGTTCGAGACCGCACCGGGAATGAGAATGCTCTTGAAAGCCTTGCAAAAAGCCTATGGGGACGAGTTTTCCACCAGCCGACATCTGTATCAGTTGTTCCCGCTGGGACCAGCGAAGCAGGCCTGCCGATATGCGGGCCTGCCCAAGCCAGTCAGTTGTATTTGAGAACAACTGTCCCAAGGTTTAGGGAGCCTCTGAATAAGTCTTAAGCGGATTGGATTGAGATGGCAAATACGTCCGATCAAGGCGCATGAACCGAGTCATAGTGTTGCTATGGCTCGGTTCATGCAACGCAGAGGGG
>QIKT01000208.1 GCA_003233095.1 Oceanospirillales bacterium
ACGATTCAGTGAATCCGCAGTCATAGGCGATATCCAGTCCGGGGGTCAGATACCACTGCTCCTCGCGCATCATCGTCTGCAAGCGCTGATCGAACAGTTTACTGGACGGTCAGGTCCATTCCATTCCATTCGAAGCTTGTCTGCGAATCGAACGATCAGTCGTCAGGGCATCACCAAGCATCTGAACGTGCTGGAGTCGGTCAATATGGTCCGATCGAGCACTCAAGGTCGAGGGCGGCTCTTTGGGCGGCTCTTTACCTGCCAACCAATGGTGATCAATCAGGCTCGCGCTTTTCTGGATCAGGTGGCAGCGACCCGGGATCAGACCCTGAGTTGATTGCAACGGCATCTCGAAGCATCAGATCACTCGTCGTGAGTATGATCCATCTCCGAATGCAGGATCGTGTTCAGCTGCGTCTTGAACCACTGCGCCGAGTCGACGATTTCTCCGTTGGACAAATGAATCTGATATCGCTCGCCGGTTTCTGAAGATCGGGTCGCGGCAACTTTGATGAAATCATCAACGGTGCTGATCTGCGAGCCTTTCCATGCCCACTTTCGTTGCAGGTGTCTGGCCGCCTTGTCCGGTGGGTAGGCGTCTTCGTTCCTCAAAAACACAAGGCCATCAAGATCCACCACCGCCTTGATCAGAGCTTCGATCTTCTCATGCTCAGTCAGGCCATGTTGATGATGGTGAGGATCGGTTTCGATTCGAAAGACAGCCGAATCATTGCCCACCAGCTCATTGCGCAGTGACAGCAGGATCAACTGGTATTGATGACCATGATCAAAGAACGACCAGTGATCGCCTGAACGCATAGGGCGAGGGAAGCCGCTGAGCGTGTGACCATGGCCATTATGAATTCGGGTGCGAACCTGGCCGGCTGTGATGTCCCCCAGGGACAGAGTCAGATGTCCTGAGACCACATCCAGACTGCGCGAGGTGCGTTGGTGGATCGTGAAGGTTGAAGAATCATGCGCGGCGTGATGATGATGCGAGTCAGGGTCATGAGCCTGGGCTGGCTGGATCAGGGTAAAGCAGGTCAGTATGAGCAAACGAGATATCACGTCATCCTCCTCAGGTCAGCCTCCAGTATAGCGCTGTCTGATCCACCGGGTACTGAACGAGTTGTCCCGTACCCGGTGAACGACCATTCAGGATTCGGTCTGGGTTGGACCCACAGGGTTATTTGATGCGCGAGGCTTCAGGCCAATCGCACGTAGCGCTCGGACCAGCATGGCCTTGAATTTGCTCCATACTGAGTCCAGATCACGGCCTATCGCCACCATAGCAGGGACCAACATCAGGGTCACGAAGAAGGCCACAAACACACCAAACGACAGGGCGATAACAATCGGCTTGAGGAAGGCCGCCTGGATCGAGCGTTCCAGCATCAGCGGAATCAGGCCGACGATGGTAGTGACCGTAGTCAGCAGAATGGGACGGAATCGTGTCACACCGGCCTCGATGATTGCTTCGGCCGAGCGCATGCCCTGAGCTTTGAGTCGGTTGTAATAATCGATCAGGACCAGGTTGTCGTTGACCACCACACCGGCCGCGGCCGCGATGCCGAAGTAGCTGAAGATGGCCATGGTCTCGCCCAGTACGCCATGACCATAGACGGCACCGACGAAGGCGAACGGCATGGCGACCAGGATCAGGATTGGCTGAGAATAGCTGCGGAAGGCAATGGCCAGCATCATGTACATCACGAACAGGGCAATCCCATACAAGCCCATCACTTCCTTCATGAAACGTGCTTCACCTTCAGCCTGACCGATGGATCCTCGTTCGATCCCCGGATAGCGCTGCTCCCACATCGGGAAGAAGTTCTCATCGAGATCCGTCATGATGTCTTCGCGGACATTGTCCTTCAGATCTGCACTGACGCGGGCAGCACGGTTACCGTTCCAGCGCTGGATGCGGGTGATGCCTGGCGCATACTCCAGCTCAACGACTGACAACAGTGGCAGTTCACGACCATCAGTAGTCCGCACCCGGAACTCTTTCAGGCTCTCGATCGACTGACGTGACTCCTTGGGGTAGCGGACCTTGACGCGAACGTCTTGTCCGCCGCGGGGCAGCCGCTGAACTTCTTCACCAAAATACGCCTGGCGCACTTGCCGAGTGACATCATTGAGCGTGATGCCCAGCTTGTCGGCTCCTGGCAGCAGCGTCATGCGAATTTCTTCGGTAGCGCCTTCAAGGTTGTTGCGCACGTCGTAGAGTGCATCATAGGTACGCAGTTGATCTTCCAGTTCAGTGGTCGCCAATTGCAACACGTCAAGATCCTGATGGCGGATCGACAGTTCAAAGCCCGGGTTGTTGTTGCCATTGGTGTACTGGACCGTGACTTCCTTGGCATCGGGAATCTCGCCAATCAGTTCGCGCAGACGCAACGTGGCGTCCTTGGCTGACATCTCACGCACTTCTGGAGGGGCCAACTTGACGATCGCGATCACACTGTCACGGCGAGAGCGGGTGTACCAGTTCTCGATCAGTTGTCCTTCGCCATCGGTGCGAGTATTGACCTCATCGACCAGCTGTTGTTCTGCGGCCTGTAGCTGAGCGAGAATTTCCAGCGCACGGCTATACGGTGCGCCTTCGGGTAGCACGACATTGATGATGATTTCATCGGACTCGATTTCTGGGTCGAAGCTACTTTTGACCCAACCGGTGGACAGCAGGGCAAAACCGACCAGGAAGATGACAAAAAAGAGGCTGCTGACCACATATCGCTGCTTCACCGACCAGATTGCGATTGCGCGATACTGCTTATCAGCAAAACTGAGGATGCTGTCAGCAATACGTTTCTGGAAGCGGCCGAACCGTCCCATGTTCTCTCGCGGCTTCATCTTGGACAGATGCGCCGGCAGAATCAGCAGCGTCTCGATCAGTGAGAAGATCAGCGCCAGAATGACCACCCAGGTGATGTGACGGGTGAATTCGGAGGTCGAACCACTCAGGAATATCCATGGCAGGAAGGCAATGATGGTTGTCAGTACCGCAAAGATCACGGGCTTGGCAACCAATTGGGTTCCCAGGACGGCAGCATCCAGACCACCCCTGGAGCCCTTCTTGTGGGATTCGGCGTGGATCGACTCGCCGACCACGATGGCATCGTCAACCACAATGCCGAGCACCAGCAGGAAGGCGAAAGTCGACAGCATGTTCAGTGAGACGCCCTGTGCTGGCAGGAAGATAAAGGCACCTGCATAGGCGGTGGCAATACCCACCGAAACCCAGAAGGCCACCTTGGGCCGCAGCGTCAGCATCAGCACCAGCATAACCAGCAACAAACCCTGGAAGGCCGCGTCGGTGATGGTATCCATGCGGCTCTTGAAGGCTTCGGCGTTATCAGTCCACAGCGTCAGGCTGGCACCGCTGGGCAGTGTGTCCTGCCGCGTCTCGATCCAGTCGCGAACCGATTCGGAGGCGGTGACGATGTCCATGATCTCGGTGGTCATGACCTGGATCAGCACCGCCGGCTCACCATTCAGGGTCGCCAGGATTTCATTGTCCTCGAAACCGTCATTGACCGTGGCAACATCTCTGACCCGGATGGTGCCACCGTCGGCAGTTTGACGGACGATGATCTCGCCAAATTCGATTTCAGTATCGGCCAGGTTGCGGGCGCGCAACTGATACTCTCCAACATCGGTTCGAACCGAGCCCGCCGATTGATTGATGGAGCTGCCTCGAATGGCATCGGCCACTTCGGAAAAACTCAGGCCATAGCGGCGCAGAGAGTCTTCGCTGATTTCAATCGCCACTTCCTCGTTGCGGACACCAAACAGCTGAACGACTGAGATGGCGGGCAGGCCGGCGACTTCACGTCGCAGGTCTTCAGCCAGTCGCTTCAACTCACGCTCGCCCAGGTCGCCGTGCACGGCCACCCGGATGAATTCGTTCCGGTTTTGCCACTGCTGGACTCGAGGAGGCTCGATGTCGCTGGGGAAGGTGGAGATTGAATCGACCCGGATCTTGATGTCATTCATGAACTGGGTGAAATTGGCCTGTTGTTCGGCCAGGATATAGATCTCACCAACGCCTTCACCCGAACTTGAGCGAACCCACTCCATGTTGTCCATGTCGCTGACCGCCTCTTCGATGCGGCTGACGATCTGTTCTTCGACTTCTTGTGGTGCAGCGCCTGGCCAGGCCACGACGATCTGCAAGCCCGGAAATTTGACGTTGGGAAACATTTCCCGTTCCATCTGTGTAAATCCAACTGCCCCGGCGATGAAAATGCCCAGCATCAGCAAATTGGCCGCAACAGTGTTGGATGCCCACCAGCGAATCAGTGCTTTCATGATCTATCTCCCCTTGTTGGGCCTGAATTCAGAGGCTGGCGGTCAGTTCACGCTGGATGGCCAGAACTGCCATGCCTTCAAAGGCATTGGGCAAGCTGGAGGTCACGACCTGTTCACCGGCCGAGACGCCATCACTGACGATGACTTGAGTCGCACTGGTCGACAGCACTGTGACCTTGCGGATCTCCAGCTTGCTGTCCCCATTGATCACGTAGACCTTGTCATCATGACGCAGCGCATCGCGTGGCATCACCAGACCAGGTTGAGAATCCGCGCCGTCGATACTGGCGTTGACATACAGGCCGACCGCCAGTGGCATGCCATGAGACGCGGCTACTCCATAGGGGTCCATGACTTCGGCGACCGCATAGATGAGACGTGTCTGCTGATCGACTTCGGCATGGGTGCGAACAATGCGTCCCTGCCACTGATGGGCCTGATTGCCCACCTTGGTGCTCAGAGTCACCAGCGGTGCATTGTCGCCATCGGCTTGAAAGCCAATCGGCAGGTTCAGCTCAACCAGTTGGCGACCGGTCAGTGGCAGTTTGATTTCAACTTGATCGGTCGAAAAGACGCGACCCAGAAGGGTTGCTGGTGTGACCGATTGTCCGACACCGACCTGCCGCTCGCTGACGCGGCCCTTGAACGGCACCGTGATGAACGTGCGAGACAAGTTCAGACGGGCTTCGGACAGATCCGCTTCGGCTGAGCGCAGCTTGGCTTCGGCTTCTTTGACCTGGGGCAGGTTCAGGGCCAGCGGCGCCACATTGGCACTGCTATTGTAGAGTTCTCGCTGCTTTTGCTTGATGCTGGCATCAGCCCGCTCCATCTCTACTTTGACATTGGCTTCGGCGACACGGGCCTCAGCGCGAATCACGGCCAGTTTCAGATCGGCGTCGTCCAGCGTAATCAGTACCGAGTCCGAGTTGAACGATGATCCGACGTCAAAACTGTCAGAGATGCTCATGATCCGACCGGTGACCTGCGGATACAGGTCAATTTCGGTCTTGGCGACCACTTCGCCATGGGTGGTAACGGCCAGGGTCACCTGATCGGCTATGACCTCGTCAACATACAGGGAGACCAGTCGTTGCGGTTCTTCTGTTTTCTCAGGTTCGGGGCGGGCATTGCCCAGTGCCATGACGCTGACGAAGCCCAGAGCGACAATCAGAATGGGGATAGCGATCTTGAAAATGGTTTTCACGGTCTTTCCTCGCTTTGGGTCACATGAACGTGACAAGTTGTGTTGCATTTATAGGCTGATACACACTCGGTTGCGCGTCCCATCGGTAACCCGTGACTTTTGTCAGGGTGGCGTGTGGGTGCCTGTGTCCTTTCTTTGACGGTCAATGGGTCGCTTTGGTTAGGGAGCCTCTGAACAAGTCTTAAGCGAGTTGGATTGAGATGGGAAATGCGTCCGATCAAGGCGCATGAGCTGAGTCATAGTGGTGCTATGGCTCAGCTCATGCAACGCCGAGCGGGGCGTATTTCACGCTCAAGACAGCCGATTACGACTTGTTCAGAGGCTCCTTAGGAGGACGTATGAACCGGGCGAACGTTACAGGCAATCTGGGCGAGGATTCTGTGAGGGGATTGATTTGATCTGCCTTGGCAACCATTGAATGCCTTGGCTTTTGATACCAATCAATGAAACTGAAACACTATTTCTGACAGATGAACCAGGGCGAATATATTTTTGCCCAAAGGTGAGAGAATTTAAGGATCAAATCCACCTTATTAGTAGAGACACAAACTAGTATGGATGAACCTGGTTTATGTTCCTGATGAGATGTGGCGCGGCGTTTTTTACCACAACCCAAAGCACCTTATAGCGCACGTCTGGTCATTTTGACCTAGACCGATCATCTCTACACTTCGAAAATGCCCCTTCCACCAGGGGCATTTTTTTGCCTGTCGATCAGACCAAACGTGAACGATCAGGTCATTTCGATGCGGAACACTGTCTGGGCCCCTTTGCCGAACAGATCGAACTCGAAACCGTGACGCCCCAGTATATCGCTGACCAGAGCCAGGCCGATGCCCTGGCCACCTTCTCGCCGTGTATAGAACGGTGAAAACAGATGTTCTCGGTCTTCCTCGTACAGCGCTCCTGCAGAATCCCGGATCTCGAGAATCCGAAGCGGATCAGTCGCAAGGCTCACCTGGATAACGCCGTTCTTGCCGATCGCCTGCACCGCATTCCTGACAATGTTGATCAGCGCCTGCTCGAACAGCGCGCGATCCAGCAACACCGTCACGCTCTGCTCGGGCAACACGGTGACCCAACGGATGTTCTGCTGCTGACACTCGCCACTGAACATCACTTCGAGCTGCGTCAGGATCGGTCCCAGCTCGGTTGGGAGAGTCACAGGTTCCGGCAACTTGACCAGGTCGGCAAAGGCTTTCATGAACAGGTTCAACTGCTGATTGCGTTCCATCGCCACAGTCAGAGCGGTGTGATAATCCTGACGGTCTTCAGTATCGAGCTGGTCCTGATAGGTCAGGCAGCTCTGCAGCAAGGAACGGGTGGCTGCCACGGTGTTGTTGACCTCATGGGACATGGTTCGAATGAGCGTTTCGTAGGCTTTCTTTTCGCTATCGGCCAGCACACGCGTCAATTCTTCGAACAAGGCAAACTGTCGCGAAAACCCTCGATCGATAAACTCGGATGTCTGAATTCGGATTCGACGACTGCCGTCCAGCGTGACAATGCATTCATCACCTGTCTCCAGGGTTTGCAGATGTTCCAGTAGCGGGTGATCCAATCCGCTCAGTCGTTTGCCGATCAGTGTGTCCGCACCCCGATCCAGCAGTCCACACAGGCTTGGATTGGCAATGCTGATCGCGCCATCATAATCCAGAATCAACAGACCAATCGGCGCGGTATCGATGAACTGCTGAAAGAAACCACGCACTTCGCCGAGCTGACGGTACTCGCTGTGTAGCGTGTCGAGCATCCGGTTGTACACGGCGATGATCTGATCAGTCTCATTCAGTCCGGTCGGAGAGAGGCGGGTGGTAAATTCGCTTTCCTCAAGCAAGGCACTGAATGAATCAAGCAAGTGGATCGGTGCCTGGGCTCGGCGATGCAGCCAGATTCCGAGGCTGGCACTGATCACCAGCACCGCCTCGATGGCGAAGAACCAGAGCCCCAAGGTGTCACGAAAAACAAAGGCCACGGCCAGCGCTGTCCCATGCAGGAGAATCAGATAGAGGCCGAACTGGCGAGACGCCTTCATGCGCAGGTTGTCATGCAGGCCACTGCCAATCAATCATCGCCTGGCTCGTCAGATGAGTCATGAGCGATCGAATATTTGTCCATGCGCCGATACAGAGCGGCACGACTGATCCCGAGTTCGCGGGCAGTCTGGGAGATATTTCCCTGATGGCGCGCCATACTCGCCTCGATCATCATCGCCTGCATCTGATCCAGTGTCGTGCCGGCAGGTGTCATGAGCTGGCCGGGATCGCCGCCAAGAGTAGATTGATCAGACAGGTGAACCCGTTCAATGATGACTTGATCGGTCATCAACACGGTGCGCTCGATGGTCTGACGCAGTTCTCTGACATTGCCCGGCCAATCCTGCACCGACAGCCAGTGGTTGGCATCTTGAGACAGTTGCCTGTCTGGAAGCTGGTAGTGCGCGGAGATCTCAGCGAGAAAATGACGAGCCAGCACGGTGATGTCATCGCGCCTGTGTCTCAGCGGTGGCATCTCCACCATGATCAGATTCAGTCGATACAGCAGGTCTTCGCGAAACAGACCCTGTTCGACCAGTTCGCTCAGCGGTCTGGAGGTAGCTGACACGATCCGGCAATTGCTGTGCTCGCTGTCGCTCGATCCGAGTGGCTGATACTGCTGATCCTGAAGCACCCGAAGCAGTTTCGACTGACAATGCGCATCCAGGTCGCCAAGTTCGTCCAGAAACAGTGTGCCCTGATGAGCCTGCGCAAAGCGGCCCTGCCGATCCCTGTGTGCATCGGTGAACGCGCCACGAACATGACCAAACATTTCACTTTCGAACAAACTGGTGGGAATGCCGCCCAGATTGACCTTGACCAGTGTGGCGTCGTTTCGAGTTGAATTGCGATGAATAGCCTCGGCAATCAGCTCCTTGCCGGTGCCCGTTTCTCCAAGAATCAGAACGGGCGCATCGGTCCGCGCCACTCGCGCCACCACCTGGAGAATGCGCGTCAGTGCCGGGTCATCGCCAATCAGTCCCGTAAAGTCGAACTGATCATCGAGCGTCTGCCGATTGGCGTTCACCGGTTCGCTGCGAGAGAGCTGCAGATTGGTCTCGATGATGCGCATCAGCTGCGGGTTATCCCAGGGCTTGGCGACAAAATCACTGGCACCTTGCTTGATGCCGGTCACGGCCAGTTCGATTGTTGCCCAGGCCGTCATCAGGATAATCGGCAGATCAGGGTCATGATCCTGGATCGCCTTGAGCAGAGACAGACCTTCAGCGCCAGTCGTATTGCGGCTGAAATTCATGTCCTGCATGACCAGATCAAATGGCTCTGCAGTGAGGTATTCGAGCGCTTCGGACGGATGATGGGCGATGCTGCTGCTGTGGCCGTTTAGCTTCAGCAACAGCTTCAGCGACGCGCAGACCGAGGGGTCATCGTCGATGATCAGAATGCGGGCTGGGGGACTGAGCCGGGTCATGGGTTACTCGTAGCGCAGCGCATCGGCCGGTTGCTTGCGGCTGGCAATCCAGCCTGGATACAGGGTACAGATCGCCACCAGCATCAGCAAGACCACCGCGGCCAGCACACTGCCCTTGATAGTGGTCATCCAATTGAGGCTGGAAAAGGTGCCCAGCAGTGTGAACTGGATTGTAATCAGAGTGCCCAGAACAATGGCAAACGAGGCGACCAGCATCATCTCGATGGTGATCTGTTTGAAGATATCAGCGGCCGAGGCACCCAGCGCGCGCCGCAGCCCCAGCTCGTGGGTGCGTCGGGTCACGTTCTGCCAGAGCACGCCAAACAGCCCAAAGGCGACCATCAGCAGAAGAAAACCAGCCACAATGCCGCTGAGGATGATGGGCGTCATGACGCTGCGGATCCGATCCTGGCGATAGTCGGCCAGCGGCCTGACGGTGATGTTCCAGCTCGGTGCCATCTGGGTCATTTCTTGCAACAGAGACGCTTCGAAGGTTGCCGACAGACCGTCCTGCGGCCTGATCACCAGCGAGTTGGCAAAGGTATCGTTCCTGGAGGTGTCAAAGCGTGCAAGAACGTAATACTCGTCGCCCCAGAATTCGCCTGATTGTCGGAAATCCTCAATCACTCCAATCACCCGATACTCGGTCTGCTCCTGGTCAGGCTGATCTTCGCTGGGCGGATTGATGTTCTGGCCCAAGGGGTCAACTCCTTCGCCAAACAAACGTTCGGACACGGCCCGGTTGATCAGTACGGGCAACCAGGCCTGGCCCGCATCACCCTCGTTGAAAAAACGCCCGGATAGCAGGGTCACGCCCAGGTCCTCTGCGGCGCCGTCCGAGAGGGTATTCATGTAGGTCTGGATGTAGTCGCCCTCATGGTTGATTGAGGTGGACCAGTGCCAGTTCTGAAACAGTGCCTGCTTGACAATATGAACCCAGTCGATGTCCGAGCGCTGCTCAAGACGGTCTATCATCCCGTTGAGCCGCTCCATGTCCGACTCGCTGGCCTCAGCGCCTTGGTTGATGGTCATCGAATAGTGGCTCTGCCACTCGAAACCGAGCGGGCGGTTATACATCGACCACAGATGCAAGGCCGTCGCGGACACAAAGTACAACACCACAAAGGCCAGGGTGAGTTCCAGAATGATCAGCAAATTGCTGAGCTTGCGGTTCCAGATGAGTCGAAACAGATGCATTAACATGGGGTTCTCCTTGAGTCTCTCAGTAGCCTTTGAGCGCGCGGACCGGATGCATGCGCGCCATGCGCCAGGCCGGATACGAGCCACTGATCAGGGCAAACAGCAGGGTGATCATCAGCGTCCAGACGACCAGTCGCCAGCTGATGTTGAAATTCGCATAGGCAATCAGTCCGCTGGACTCGATCAGGTTCAGGGCCAGCAGGCTCAGCAGCAGTCCCATCAGCCCCCCAATCAGCGTCAGAATGATGTTCTCGAGCAGAAATTGATTGACCAGCGCCCGGCGCGGCGCGCCGAAAGCCTTGCGCACGCCGATCTCCGACGCACGCTCCATGATGCGGCTGATGCTGAGGTTGAACAGGTTGATTGCCGGCAGCAGCATGAACAGCACCACGCCCAGCAGCGCCAGCATCAGAAAGGTAGCCAGGCCGCTGCCCAGCTCGTCTTCGGTGCCCATGAATTCACGTGCCATGCGTTCCAGTTTGGTGTTGGCAAAGCTTGTGGCGGTGGCATACTCATCGGAGACCGATCGATAATCGAACGACTTCAAGCCCTGTTCAAATTCGGCTTTGATGGCAGGGATGTCGCTGCGGCTTGCAGCCTTGATAAGCGCCCTGAAGCTACCCATCATCTCATCGCGATAATTACCGGATGGGAAGGTGGTGATGGGAGCCCAGATGTCGGAGAAGGCGGCCTTGTTGAATTCGGCCTCGGCGCGGACGACACCGATCACGGTATAGCGTTGCTCCGAGAACTCGATCGTTTTGCCGATGGCCGACTGATCGCCAAAAAAACGGATTTGGGTCGGCTCGTTGATGATCGCAACTCGCTGGCCGCTATTCAGCTCATCCAAGGTGAAATAGCGGCCATCAATAAAGTCCAGCTCGACAATCTTTGCGTACTGATCATCAGTGTACTTGACCTGAAATCGCTGTATCAGTCCGTCGATCAACGATTGGCGGCTGTTGTCAGTGTAGTAGCCGACTCGCTCCGGTGTTTTCAGCGTCAGGATGAACTCTTCGATGAACTTGTAACCCAGTGGCGACGACCAGACCGAGGTTTCCTCTTTGTTGGCCATCCGCACGCGCTCAACGATCAGCACGGTGTCGAAATTTCGCTCGGCGCCGATCGGATGCAGCATGTTATCGACGATCGCAGCCACCACGATCAGGACCATCAAGGTCGTGGCGATGCAGAACAGGCTGATCGCGGTGAAGAATTTGCGACGCATCAGAACGCGCAGCGTGGTTTTGACGGTATGCAAGGACATGCACTTCTCCTAGTGGATCATCTGGCCATCATGAATCCGGATAATACGCCCGGTCTGTTCGGCCTGATGCTGGTCATGGGTGACCATCACAATGGTGGTTCCGGACTGCTGGTTGAGGTCATTGAGAATGCTCAAGATCTCCTTGCCCATCTGGCTGTCGAGGTTGCCTGTCGGTTCGTCGGCAAACAGAATGGCCGGTTGTCCGACAATGGCTCGGGCAATGGCTACCCGCTGTTGCTGTCCGCCGGACAGCTGCGTGGGGTAGTGACTCATGCGTGCCTTGAGGCCGACGCGCTCGAGCGCGTCTCTGGCCGCCTGGCGGCGGGCAGACGACGACACCGAGCGATACAGCAGCGGAATCTCGACGTTGTCCAGCACCGACAGATCGGGCACCAGATGAAAGCTCTGAAACACAAAACCAATCTTGAGGTTGCGGATGGTAGCCAATTGCTTTTCCTTCAGGTGGGCTACCTGCTGACCGAGGATCTGGATGTCGCCATCGCTGGGAGCATCCAGCAGCCCCATCAGATTGAGCAAGGTGCTCTTGCCACAACCGGACGGACCCATGATCGAGACAAATTCGCCCTGCGGTATGGTCAGGTTGATCTGGTCCAGTGCGGTAGTTTCGACGCGGTCAGTCTGATAGACCTTGCTGACCTGCTGCAGTGAAATGGCGGGTGCGCTCATGATTTACTCCTGATCGATCTGAATCTGTTCGAGGTGAAGGTAGGGGCTCATGTCCATGGTGATCAACGTCTCGCCCTGTGACAAGCCCGAGACAATGCTGACAAATTCGCGATTACTGATGCCGACAACCACATCGCGGCGCTCGGCCTGCTCGCCATTGATCACGAATAGTCGTTGCGGACCGGTCTTGCCGATGCCCGGTCCGCGTGCCACCCGAAGTCCATCGGGTTGTTCGTCGAGCAACAGCGCCACTTCAACACGCTGCTGCATCATCAGGCCGCGAACCTTGCGGTCGTCGAAATCGACCAGCAAGGTCAAAGTGCCACTTTGTGAGTCGGGAACGATGCGACTCAGACGGCCAGACCAGGTTTGATCTTGATCGCTGATTTCCGCAGACATACCCGGACTGACGCTGTTGGCGTAGAAGTCCGATAACCGGGCCTTGATGCGGAATGACTGAGGGTCCGAAATTCGGGCCAACTCAGTGCCTCGGCTGACGCTCTGACCGACCTGTTCGAGGACAAAGGCCAGATAGCCATCTTCGGGCGCGCGTACCTCGGTCTCAGCCAATACGCGACGGGCCTGTTCGAGCTGTCCTTCGAGGATGGAGGCTTCGAGTGCAATCTGGGTCAGTGCGGCCTGATTGCTGCGCTGCTGGTTGTCCAGTGATTTGTCGAGTTGACTGATTTCGACCGTCGATCGCTTGACGTCGAGACTGGCCTCCAGCAGTTGATCCTTCGACACGCCACCCGTTTCGGCCAGAGTGTCGAGGCGATTGTGTCTGGCAATCCGGTACTCCAGATCGAGTTTCTTCAGTTCAAGCGATGCGTTCAATTCGTCCAGTGTGGTCTGCAAGGCCAGTTCGCTGACCCGCTGTTCGTTGCGCTTGAGCTGCCAGGTATTGCTCAGCTCGGTGACCTGTCGCTGCTGCTCGCGATCATCCAGCCTCAGCAATAGTTGTCCAGCAACCACCGATTCGCCCGGCAGCACGCTCACTTCGGTGACAATCGATTCCAGAGGACTGGTCAGGCTTTGCTCGATACCAGGTTCCAGTGTGCCGACCGCATCGATGCGTGCCGACACCGGACCGATGTCCACGCTGGCCAATCGCAGTCGAGAAGCGTCGATCGACGGTGCCAGATTGTCTCGCAACATCCACCAGCCTGACGCAAGCAGGGCCAGAATGCCGATGATGATCAGGCGACTGCGCCAGCGGCGTTGTCTGATGATGGATGGGTTGATGGGTTTGTCCATGAACA
>QIKT01000044.1 GCA_003233095.1 Oceanospirillales bacterium
CTACAGAGTCTGGATCAATCGAGCGCTGATTGACCGTCAAGCCGTCAAGCGCATCAATCCGAAGCACCTAAACCTGTTGGGTTCATCACTGATGTTCGATGCCTAGAGAGCCTGTCGGACTTTAACGGGTCGTCACGAGGAACAGTCGATTTGAGTCAGATTGTTTGAATCTTTTGAGGCGAATAACACTGCTATGTAACGAACAAGATCGGGACATCTGGCCACACTCGGGTTTTGTGCAGTAGATCATGTTAAGTCCGACAGGCTGCCAGGGTCAATTGATGTCCACTGCGGTCTCCTCGTTGAACGATGTCGTGACGAGAAAGAAGATCAGCAGAATAAAGACCACGTCCAGCATCGGGGTCACATTGATCTCGTTCTCCTGAGCATTGCTATTGCAGCGATTGACACGTGTCACTGGCCTGCCTCCCTGTTCAGATTCCTGTTTAATAAACGCAGGACGATCAGAATCGGGGTCAAGAAAAAGGGCGCTGAAGCGCCCTTTTTCATCTGCAGTGGTACAAGCGATCAGTTAACCACACATCCCTGGACGGTGACATCGTCGATATACCAGCCTTCATCGCCGGCGGCGTTGTCTGTGCCAAGGCGGAAGCGGAATTGCACGGTTTGTCCCGCCAACTCGTCAAGGTCAACCACTTGCACGGTTTCCTGAACACCACTGGCCGAAACAATATCATCCGCACACCAGGCTTCCAGACCCGATATTGGGCTGGCGGTCTGAACGAACGTGGTGCCGTTATATGGATCAGTCAGCAAGCGAGTGTTCTGGACCTGAACAAAGTTCGCGCCACCATCGGTTGAGACTTCGAGAAGCCCTCCATCCCAGCAAGCATCAATACCAGTGCCACTTCTCGCCTCAATATTCTGGAAGTTCCAGAATGACAAGGTGATGGGTGACTGGTCTGCAGCAGGCAGTGTGATCGCCGGAGAGATCAGATACTGGTCAGAAGACATGTTCTGGTCCACTGCAAGGAAGGAGTTGGCACCACTGTTGAAACGAACCGTGGATTGCGCCCAAGTGTTACCAAGGCCCAAGGGATCTGGTGGTGTCATCCAGTCTGTGACATCACCTTCGATATCATCGGTGAAGACGATGTTCGGCGAGGTGCCTGATGGACAGGTGCCTGGAACGTCTGTGGTGAAACTGAACTCGGCAGACACCGTTCCGGTGCCGCAGTTGTTTCCAGTCGTCACGCGCCAGAAGTACTGGGTAGTGGGGTCCAGTGATCCCTGTGCCATATAGCTGGAAATCAGCGACTGTCCTGTCTCGATGATGTTACTGAATGCGGCATCGGTAGCAATCTCGATCGTGTAGACCAGCGCGTCCGGCACATCATCCCAGTCAAAGCTGGGGCGAACCAATTGTTCGTCAGCCGCATTTGCCGGTGATTGCAGTGCGGCAGCGCCGGCGGTTCCATTGGACACTGTCAGGTCATAAGACAGTGAACGAGACAGTGCTGGAGCAGCAGACGTCGCCGTGATATCCAGAGTCAGCTGAGTGACGCCTACGGTGTCCAGGCCCATCAGGGTTGCGGTTGTGTTCGCCGGGAAGCTGGTCAATGGGTTGCTGCCAAACACAACCGAAGCGGTGCCGCCCAGCGGTGAGGCTGACAAGGTCACATCGCTGTTGAACCCGATCAGAGGGTTGACCGTCAGATCAATGACAGGGTCCCCATCAACGGTACAGACGCTGATTGGGCTACCCTGTGTCGAGGTCAGCCGGAAATCGGGATTGCCACATTCAGGGAAACGGAACGAGCAGATTCGATTTTCCCAGTTAGCCTGGCCAGTCGCGGCCACATACTCGACCGTCGCCCAGAACGTGCACTGATCGACCGGATCGATGCTGACTGAGGAGTAATCGCCCCAGCGCCCTGCCCGACCACTTGGATCGACAAAGGTCTGAACACCACCGCCATCCACGCAGACGGCCTCATCCAGCATCATGCCTGCCGGGACGTCAGCCGTTTTACCGGTGAATCGAACCGAGGGGAATGTCGTTGGGCTGGAGACCGTATAGGCCAGCCCCAGATTGCCGTTCTGGTCCAGGGAAATGGCGCCCATCCAGCGGTAGTCGTCATCTGGGGAATAGACACCCTGGTCCAGAATCAACGGATTGTCGAGAATGGCAGGTGGGGCAAATAAAGTCTCAAAGCCATCTACGAAAATCTGACCCGCTGGTGGCATCGTGGCGGTTGATGTCGAAGGCAATGCCAAGTGGACCCATCGGACACCTGCAATGCCGTCACCAGCATTGGTGGCATGATTAATGGCCATCTCGACTGGCAGACCACTCTCAGATGGATAGGCACGGGCCGAAGCACGATACATGGTATTGCCGCCGAAATTGTCCAACTCCGAGCCAGCAGGCGCGGGAGGAGGTTGCGGCACGTCGTTCATGCCATTGTCAAACGGCGCGTTGGCTGCAATCAGCAATGGATCGGTGAGATTCGCGGCATTGGCATCTGACCAGTCAACACACAACTGCCACAAGAGATAGCTGTCCAGGTCGGCGCGATTGTGCACAAACGGCGCGCACATGCCTGCCGGAGGCAAGGCTTCGCTTTCAAGGTGAACCGGCATGGCGCCGAATGACGATTGACCAAAGGCCTCGGTATCGGTGATTCGGACGAACTGAGCCGGACCACCAGCAATCATGGCATCACGCTCAACCACGCCGAATGATGCCTGCAGGAAATTTAAGGCAGGCGGCAGCGAGAAATCGTGTGTCACGAAGTAATAGCCGCTGGTGCCACCTGCTTCATCGTTCCAGATTCCGATATGGGGGTAGTCGTTGAAGATCCCGGTGAAATTGAACTGGTAGCGATTGAAGGTCAAATCCGGATCCAGCAGGTCTTGTCTATCGGAGATTGCGAAACATTGCACACCGTCCGGTTGCGATGCCCCGGTGAACTGTGTGAACACCCAGACATTGGCAGTCTTGTCGAACAACACCAGAGGGTCTCCAGAGTTTTCAGTTTCACAGAGCCCTCCGAAACCGGCCCAGAAGGTGTTGCCTTCCATGACGGGTGTCAGACGAGTTCCATCTGTCTTGTCATACACTGCCCAGTCGGTATTGATGTACTGAACGTAGTAATCGATCCCCACATCGCCATTGGTGTCTGGTGGCAAGCCGCCGCCCGGAGCATCGTTCTGTGAAATACCATCAAAACTCAGAATCACCGAAGGCGCAGGATCGCCCAGAAGCTGACGCTGGACGGATGGATTGTCGTTGCTCATCCGTGTCGGATCGGCCCCGTCCAGCTGTTCAGGGTTTTCGGTAATATTCGGATAGGTGTATGTGGGCCCCTTCAAGGTCCGATTTGGATCGCTGCGTCGTTCTTCCATGATGCGAAGTAGCTCGCTCATCGGCGGCGATGTATCATGCCTGACGGCCTCTCCAGTCAGGGTTCTGGCATTACCTCTGTCAGGCTCGACCGCGATCGCTGAGCTGACCAGGCATGCCCCCGCAAGCCCGATCGCCAAAGCAGTGATTTGTGAATGTCTCATATAAACTCCCTCGTGATGGTTACGCGCAGCTCACCGGCGCACGTCATTCTTCAATACTCTCAAGCCCTGTTCAATTAGCCGCTGATTGGATGGTTTGATCAATGTCTGCTGCTTCAGCTGATTCAGGTCTTCCAGCAAACGTACTTTGTCCTGCTTCATCAGAAGGTTGATGCTCAGGTCCAGCAACGGTGTGGTGCTGCTGTGTAGCCAGCGCGACACAATGTCATAGTTCGGGCGCTTGTAATCCAGAGCGTACTGCCTGAGCAGTGAACGAATAAATGAGGCATCCGACGAGGCGCTGTCAACGTCCAGTGGATAATGTTGGAGGATCGATTCAATGACTTTACGATGAGCATGTGCGCTTTTCGCCATGCCTGCCACTTGGCCATCAATGAGCAGGAATTGTCGCATCTGAGGCGACGTGTCCGAACTGGCGAACAGATCGTAGAGTTCGGCTTTCTGTTTGATACTCATGGCAGAACCGAGAGACGTTCGAGTCAGAAGTTCGACGAGAAAGAAGTTTTGCGTGTGTGGATCACTACTCTGGCCAAGCCCTTCGAATAACACCTCGAGCATCCACGCTGGTGAAGTCCGGGACTCCTCGACGCTCACCTCCAGCATGCGTTGTATCAGGGGGCTGTATGCAAAGATTGCTGGCGTCGCACCTGGGATATTGGAGACCATACCGGGTCCGCCACGCAGGCTGATTCTGCGTGGGAAACGCTTCATTTCCCAGGGGCTGAATGACACGATGTATGACCGGCCCAGTTTCAAACTGGCAGAGGTCACTGGATCGGAGGCCACTTCGAAGAGTGGCTCGATCTCACCGTGCAGAAACTCAGCAGCCTCGAACACAAGCGTGTATTGATCAGTCACTTCGACCAGGGTCGCCACGGCAGTGACTGACGTATTGGCTCTCAATTGGATACTGGGTGGGCCCAACTCAGGACGTGAGTCGACATCGGTTACAAGAAACAGCAAAATCAAAGTGATGAGAAAACGAGTATAAGGATTCATTCAGTAGGCAATGGAGACAATAGTTGACAACGGATCAACTTACCACAGTTGGACAGAAGGTTAAAATGAATCGTTCCCCGGGGGCGGTTCATTCGATCTGCAGAACCAGGACACTGGAATGATGGCCCCCAACAAGGTGCCGCTCATTGTGCCGATAGCATTGGCGAGCAGATCAAGCCACTCGGCGGTTCGATATGGCAGCCACCAGTGAGCCCCTTCAATCAAGGCGCCCAGCGCCAGGCTGAAGACAACGGCAACCCATCGAGCCCTGGGCCGATGCCAGCTCAGGCTGAAGATCATCATGAGCAGCGCATAGCTGAGGCCATGTAGCAGCTTGTCCCCACCATCTTGGGTGATCTCGGATACGGGTATTGGAACCAGCGATACAAGCAGCAACACAGACACTGCCATTGCGCTGAGCCATCGCCAGCTCTTGACGCTGGGTCGCATCATGAGGCCTGTTCGGGGTGACTGGCTGTCAGCACCTTGAATCGCTCACCCATCTCCGCCGGCAGGGTCAGCATTTTCAGCTCTCGCCGCTGGGAAATTGCCTCGTGTGAGTCCAGTGGCAAGCCTGGATCCAGCTGGTCAATCAGATCATGCTCCAGCAAGAATGAGGCCTGACTGGAAATCTGGGTCACCTGCCATCCCGCAGTCGTGACGGCTTCGGCCAGCGCGTCGAAATCCACGCTCACCGAGATGTCCTGAAGACCAGGCCAGCGCAAAATGTCGTCATGAGCGCGATGGCGGTAATGGGCAATCAGCGTACCATCACTGCGTTGCGGGTGATAATACTCGTGGCGCGCATAGCCATAGTCGATCCAGATCATGGCACCACTGCTGTGAGTCTTTGATAGCGCTGATATCCAGGCCGGCAGACTGGGCTGAAGCTCGCTGATATAGCCCACCGGCAACGATTCAGTGAGTGTCTGCTCGATATCGCTCATCTGACGATCGATGGTATCAATGGTGACCGTGATCCAGGTCAGCTCATCGTCAATGCAATCAACGCAAAGAGTGTCCCAGCCGGTGTCGGTCTTGATGACCCGCTCGGCTGCCACGGCATCAACCACCTCGTTCCCCAGAACCAGGCCTTGCCAGGCGGACTCGGGCATCTGCTCCACCCAGCTGACCCGGCTCAGCAAGTGTGGACACTGCTGCTCAAGCAGCTGCTGTTGTCGCTGCTTGAGGTCGGCGCTGCGATCGAGGATCAGATAGCGATCAGGCAATCGGCCCTGACTCTCGAGCGCCTTGAGCAGGTCGACCGCCAGACGACCAGTTCCCGCACCCAGTTCTACCAGGGTCTCGAACGGCTGCTGATCTGCAATCCAGTGCGCCAGACAGCCGGCAAACATCGGCCCCAGCTCTGGCGCCGTGATGAAGTCGCCCTCGGCGCCGAATTTCATCGATCCAGCCGCGTAGTAACCGAGTCCTGGCGCATACAGGGCCAGATCCCAGAACTCACTGAGCCTCAGAGGACCACGCTCACTGATCCGTTCGAAGATCCGGGATCTGAGCTGATCCGAGATCGCCAGGGCGTCATCGGGTGGTCTGGGTAAATCCAGTGACACGGTCACTCCTGATCTGGTTGACTGGTGGGTTTTCCTGGCCGGGATGCTGGGCCGTATCGACGCCTGCTTCACGAGTTGGCGATAGGGTCCAACTCCGCTCGCGAGACGAAGTATAATCGAAGCATGACACAGAAAAACACACCCCTCAGTACATCGATTGATTCAGTTGACGCACCGGTCGCCCTGATCACCGGTGCCGCCCGGCGGATCGGCAGGCAGATCGCCACCGAACTGGTTGCGACAGGCTGGAGGGTCGTCCTGCATACCCGCAAGAGCTCGCTGGCGCAGACGCTGGCGAGCCTGAACCTGAATCAGACAAGCCCAGTGGCTGCCTCGACCCAGGGCGACCTGGGTTCAGTGGAGGACATCCAGCGCATGGCTGATGATGCCATCAGGGCGTTTGGTCGACTGGATGCGCTGATCAACAATGCATCAGAGTTCTATCCCACACCGGTCGAAGAGGCGTCCATCGAGGACTGGAATCGACTCTTTTCCAGCAACGCCCAGGGACCGTTCTGGTTGAGCCAGGCCTGTCTGCCGGCGCTGCGTCGGCAGGGAGGCAACATCATCAACCTGATCGATATCCACGCCGAGCGACCGCTCAAATCGCACACCGTCTACTGCATGGCCAAGGCGGCGCTTCGCATGATGACACTGTCGCTGGCCAAGGAGTTGGCACCTGAGATTCGCGTCAATGGCGTGTCCCCTGGCGCCATCCTGTGGCCGGGCAACGATGAGGGTTCTGGCAGTTTGTCCGATGCCGCCAAACAGGAAATCGTCGATCGAGTGCCTATGGGAGAAGCAGGGTCTCCTGAAGACATTGCAGGTGCCGTCCGTTATCTATTGCAAGCGCCTTACGTGACCGGCCAGATTATGGCAGTGGACGGCGGCCGCTCGTTGTCGATGTGATCTCTTGGGAACCTCTAGAAACCGTAGCGAGCGGTTCGAGTGCAAGGCGCAAGGCGCACGGAGCACAGGAACCGCAGTGTACTGGGCTGTACATGAGGATTCCGAGCACCGCGCAACGCCGCAATCGGATCGCGCAGCAGGTTTCTAGAGGTTCCCTCTTGACTCGCATCCTGCTGATCTCCGCCTACGATGCCGGCAGTCATCGCGCCTGGCGGACCGGACTGTTCAAGACCCTGAACGTGAGGCTGGTGCTGCCGCTGACCGGATACAGAAGTGGCAACAGGCAGGTCGACCACGTTTTGATCCGACGTCGCTTGAGCCCTTGAGATGGCCTGCGATCGGGGCTCAGTGGCGAGCCTTGCCAGGGAGCCTCTGAACAAGTCCGGGCGGATTGGATTGAGATGGCAAATGGGTCCAATCAAGGCGCATGGACTGAGTTATATGTGGTGCTATGGCTCAGTTCATGCAACGCAGAGTGGGCGGATTTGACGCTCAAGACAGTCGGTCACGACTTGTTCAGAGGCTCCCTGGAACGCTTGTCCTCGATCATCTGACCCATCAGCTCTGCCATCTGCGAGCAGAACGCCGGTGTGTCAAACAGCTTTGATGACA
>QIKT01000142.1 GCA_003233095.1 Oceanospirillales bacterium
GGGCCTGCTTGTTCTCAGGCACTGAGAGGCTGGCGAAGGGAATGTCGGTCAGCGTATCAGCATTGATGACCAGGAACGGCTCATTCCCCAACTCAGGCAGCGCCTTGAAAATTCCACCGCCGGAGTCAAGTGCTCCGGACGATTCATCACTGTAGGTGATCTGCAACCCGTATTGACCACCACAACCAAGGTGCTGGTGCAACAGCTCGGACAGCCATGCCGTGTTGATGATCACCTGTTCGATTCCCGCCTGACTGAGTGCTCTGAGATGTCGACCAATCAGGGTTTGGCCACCGACCTTGACCAGTGGTTTTGGAATCTTGTCAGTCATAGGTTTCAATCGTTCACCTCGTCCTGCTGCAAGAATCATGGCTTTCATGACCTGCTCCTCAGCGATTGTCTCATCGGTTCCATGACTCGCTCTGAGACAAGCTCACAGAGCCAGTTCAGCTCACTGTAGCGGCCAGCGATATTGATGATGTACGTCAGTGTTGCAGGGATGTCATTCAGATATCCGGACTTGCCATCGCGATGGTGCAGCCGACAAAAAATGCCGCTGGCTTTCAGATGTCGCTGGATGCCCATCCAGTCAAACCAGACTCTGAATTGATCAGAGTTCAGGGGAATGGGAAGTGACGCTTCAGCCCTTTGCAGGTAACGATTTATCAACGATTCGACCATGTCATCTGGCCACAGCTGATAGCAGTCCCTGAGCAACGAGACCAGATCGTAGGTGATCGGGCCGCAAACCGCATCCTGGAAGTCGATAATGCCGGGATTGTTCCGTTCAGTGACCATCAGATTTCTTGAATGGTAATCACGATGAACAAATACCTGCGGTTGTTCAAGGGCAGCATCACTGAGCAACTTCCCTGTTCTTGACCAGTTCTGTAGAGCGGTACTGTCAAGAACGATACCCAGATGTTGTGTCAACAGCCATTCCTTGAACAGTTCCATTTCGGACATCAACAGTGTGTGGTCGTATTTCGGGAGCGATCGTGGATCGATGCACTGCATGTCTATCAGAGCATCGATGGCTGCTTCGTACAGGGGCTCTGGTTGTCGAGTTCCAAAACCGTCCGAATAGGTTACCGACCCGAGGTCCTCCAGCAGCAAAAATCCTCTGGACAGATCCTGATGCAAAATGCGCGGAGCATGCAGACCATGAGCAGCAAGCAAGGTAGCGATACGAACGAACGGCTCGCTGTTTTCATGACTGACCGGCGCGTCCATCAGAATGTAGGACTGGTTGGCGACCTGAGCGCGCCAGTAGGTTCTGAAGCTGGCATCTTCGGATGCTCGATCCAGCTGTGTGACAGTGGTATCGAGACGATCACTCAGCCAGTTCAGACGCTCGTCTGAACGGTAGGACATGTTGATGGTGTACTCCTGATCCCGGCTATGAGACTGAATAGAGAAAGTCTGTCGAAATGAACTATTCCTTGAAGGAGGTTACCTCCACTCAATGCGGACATCAATGGCCCCGTTTGCTCGTGCCATGTCCATACTAGTTTGCATCTCTGCATAGATGCTTCCATGCGTATATATTGTTAATATGGCATATGTGGAAAGGGAGGTTGAAACATTGGAAGAGATGAACAGGTTTCTGGAAGTGGGTTGGGTATTGGACAAGGTGAAGGCATCGTTCATCTGGGAAGCCCCGTCTGTGGTCCGATTGGGGCGACTGGATCATGCCTCTTCAAAGGCGGTTACGGCATGTCCAGCCGTTCTGCAACAGGAAGCGGCGTTATTTGAAATCAAGTGTCCCATTGATGTCAAGCTGTCACTGGTTAATGAACAGGGTCAGTGGCTGTTCAGGAACGATCTGGGCAACAAGTCTGCGATCAATACCGAGTATTTGCAGAACATGCTGATCATGATGCCTGAGGATCAGTGGCGCCATCCTGAGCGACCGGTGATACAGATGCATACACCGTATCGATGTGTCACCGATCAGCGGTCCTATCTGAATATGATGCCGCCATTTTATGACTATAAAGCCTCGCGTTGGCCTGGCGTTGTGCTGGGAGGGCGGTTTCAGCTGGATAACTGGCCACGCAAACTGATGTGGTCATTCGAGTGGCACGATACCAAGCAATCACTCTGGTTGAAACGATCAGAGCCCTGGTTTTGTCTGAAATTCGACGGCGAAAATCCAGGTCAGAATGTTCGAATGGCCGAAGCAGAATGGACCAATGATTTGGAAGAGTATGTGCGCGGCATGGATGAAGTTACAAATTACGTCAACAAGACGATGTCACTGATGAAAACCGCCAGCGATCGACGGCCATCAAAACTGCTGTCGATGAGGCACCGATAGTCGCGTGGCCTGAATCCGCCTTCAGGATTGCAGCGACTCAATATTCACCTGTCACATAGGGGTCGTCTTCTGAATATCCGGGTGATGGAGCGCCATCGCCTTCGGACAAGCTGATCTTGAGCTTCAGGCCATTGCGCGAATCGGCTTTTTGCAATGCTTCTTCCAGATCGATAGTCCCCTGCTTGTACAGGACAAACAGCGCTTCGTCGAAGGTTTGCATGCCGTCGTCCAGAGATTTGTCCATGGCTTCCTTGAGGTCTGCGATCTCACCGCGTCGAATCATATCGCGAATCACCGGTGTATTGATGAGTATTTCCACAGCGGCTCGCCGTCGGCCTGACTTGGCCATCACCAGTCGTTGCGAAATGATCCCCTGGAGATTGAGTGAAAGATTATGCAGCACTTGCTCATGCATTTGGTTGGGGAAGAAATTCAGAATTCGATCCATGGTCTGATCGGCATTGTTGGAGTGCAGAGTCGCCAGAACCAGGTGACCAGTCTCGGCAAACGAGAGTGCAGCCTCCATGGTTTCTGTATCCAGAATCTCACCCACCAGCAGGACATCCGGTGCTTCACGAAGTCCTGACTTCAACGCATTCTTGTAGGTATGGGTATCAATGCCGATCTCACGCTGGTTGACGATGGACATCTTGTGCGAATGGAGGAATTCGATGGGATCTTCGATGGTGAGGATATGGCCCGTCCGATTCTCATTGCGATAATCGATCATCGCAGCCAAGGTGGTTGATTTGCCCGATCCTGTCGAGCCAACGACCAGAATCAGACCTCGCTGCTCCATGACCATGGTTTTCAGGACATCGGGCATGTACAAGTCGCTAAGGTCGGGAATATCGCTCTTGATGGCTCGAATGACCATCCCGACCTCGCTGCGTTGCCGAAAGACATTGACCCGGAAACGTCCCGCGTCCGGGAGAGAGAGCGCCAGGTTCAATTCCAGGTTCTTTTCAAATTCCGGAACCTGGCCTTCATCCATCAATGAGTAGGCGATTTTCTTGACCATCCCCGACGGCAACCCGGATTTACCTAGTGGGTGAATGGAGCCCTCTACCTTGATGCTGACAGGCGCACCTGTGGACAGAAACATGTCCGAGGCGTTCTTCTCCTTCATCAGTTTGAGAAAATATCCAATATCCATGTGTTTGTCCTGTGTCGTTGTTCAGCGGGCGCACAAAAACAGTGTGCCGCCTCATCAGTGCAAATGATAGAATACTCGCGACACAAGTCAATTCAACTGAACAAGTAGTCGACGCCTATGAAGAAAGTTCACATTCTACTCCTCGCCCTTCTGGGTTCCCTGGTGTCCTGTGCCAGTCAACCTGTCCCTGTTGCGATGTTTGATGACGCCCGAGAACAGATCCTTCAGGCGGAACAGGCGGGCGCCGAGAATTTTGCGCCCCTAGAGTTGCGATCGGCGCGAGAGCATTATGCCGGAATTCAGTCTGCAGTTGATCGCAACGACAATGAGAGGGCTGCCTGGATGGCCGAAAAGTCTATCATCGACAGTCAGTTGGCCATAGCCAAAACCGTTGCGGCAATGGCGCGAGCCAACTCTCAGAGCCAGAAGGATCGCAATGCAGCGCTTCGTCTGGACCTGGGGCAGGCCAATGAGGGGAATCGACCATGATGTCATTAGTCAGTCGTCATCTCATCAGCCTGGCCGCTTTATCTGGACTGGTCATGGCGTGCAGTTCAGCACCCAGCAAACGTCTTGATGAAGAACAGGTCAGGTTGAAGCTTGAATCGGTCTCCTCCGACGACAAGGTCAAGCGCTACGCCCAGGAGGAAATACGTCAGGCGACGCTGCAACTTCGCATGCTGGATCAGATTCAGGGATCCCAGCCCGAACAGCGTGCGCATCAGATCTACCTGATCGAACGCAGTCTGGAAATTGCCACGGCGCGTGCCGATGAACGGCATGAGCTGAGCAGTTTTTCTGATCTTCTAAGAGAGTACGACCAGATTCTGCTGCAGGCCTCACTGCGCGAGGCAGAGATGTCCAGACGTGAAGCAGAGCGTTTGCGTGCGTCAAATATTGTTCAGCAGGAAGAAACTCAACGCGCCTTGCAGTCAGCCGAAGCCGCGACTGCACAAGCATCCGAAATAGCACGTCAGAATGCCCAGATCATGATCGAAGCCGAGCGAGCGCGTGAACTGGCGGCAGCTCGAGGCGAACAGGCCGAGTTGGCACTGCGTGAAGCGGAATTGGCCAATGCCACAGCACAAGCGCTACGCAAGCAGTTGGAGAACATGGAAGGTCAACAGACACAGCGTGGCATGATGTTCACTCTGGGCGATGTCACCTTTGAATCCGGTCAGGCCGCCTTGCGCGACAATGCGCTGGACTCACTGGACAAGCTGGTTGCATTCATTGATCAACAACCCGGCAAGTCAATCAGTATCGAAGGGCATACCGACAATGTAGGCAGCGATGCGACCAACCTGTCTCTCTCGCAAGAGCGGGCAGACAACGTCAAGATCGAGTTGATTCGACGCGGCGCTGCGGCATCACGAATGGACGCCGTCGGGCTTGGCGAAGAGTTTCCGGTCGCCGACAACAACAGCGATGTGGGTCGATCTCAAAATCGCCGTGTCGAGGTGATTATTCTGAGCAGCGAGGATGGCTGAATTATTTGCCTCGCCGTTCGGCGAGGGGCTTGCTGTTTGGCCCATTATGAGCTAGGTTAATTGTGGGATGTCACTTGATAATCAGACATCCCACAGCAACCTAGATGAGCGCAGATCAAACCTACATCACATTGTTGTCTGACATCTCGTTTCCGTCCTGGAAACACCGCTGGCTGCGGCCTGCACATTATCCACTCAAACACTGCTTGCCATGCCGACCGAGTCCTGATCTCGGGACCCGATCAACGGGCGGCTGTGGACTCTGCGCTCAAAATCAGCTTCACGGGAATACCACATTGAGGAGAATTGCATATGTTCAATAATCGCCAGGAGGAAGTGAAGAAGATGTTGCAGGACAACATCGAATTCCAGCGAATCTACAGCAAGCATCAGCAGCTCGATCAACAGGTTAATGATGCAGAAGAGGGCGCACTTCCGGTGGATGAAATCACGTTGACTCAGTGGAAGAAAAAGAAATTGATGGCCAAGGATCGCCTGGCAGACTTGCTCGATGGACAGGTCTGAGCCACTGGTAGAACCTGTTTCATGATATGATCGCATCATGATGGATTGACGGCAAAAGGTCGTCGATCAGATCACCCTGAATAGACTGCGCCTGATGACATTGGTTTGTCAGGCGCATTTTTTTGATAAGCGACTGGGCCGGATCATCCGACTCTCCCGCATCGCTGCCTGAGACTCCGGAACCCCCATGCGCGTATACGACAACGTACTGCAGATGATCGGTCAGACGCCGATGGTCCGCGTCAATCACCTGCCCACTGGTCCCTGTGAACTGTATCTGAAACTGGAAAGCCAGAATCCCGGTGGATCCATCAAGGATCGTATCGGGCTGTCGATGATTGAAGCCGCCGAACGGGCCGGACACATCAAACCTGGTGACACCCTGGTTGAAGGAACGGCCGGAAACACGGGAATTGGTTTGGCTCTGGTCGCGTCGCAGAAGGGCTATCAACTGATTCTGGTTGTGCCTGACAAGATGAGCCGAGAGAAGATATTCAATCTCAAGGCGATGGGTGCTGAGGTTGTTCTGACTCGTTCGGATGTTGGCAAGGGCCATCCTCAGTATTACCAGGATCTGGCTGAGCGAATTGCACAGGAAACCGATGGCGCATTTTTCATCAATCAGTTTGGCAATCCGAACAACCCGCTAGCGCACCAGACCACCACAGGACCGGAGATGCTCGAGCAGATGGGCGGACGGATGGATGCGGTTGTGTTCGGGGTAGGTTCCAGCGGCACGATGACCGGCTTGTCACGATACTTTGCCCAGGCAGCCCCTGAACTCGAGTTGATCATCGCTGACCCGGTCGGTTCTATTCTGACTGAATATGTCAACGAAGGCACTTTGAGCGACAAGAGTGGCAGCTGGATGGTCGAGGGAATCGGTGAGGACTTCCTACCCGTCATCAGCGACTTTGAACGAGTCACCAAGTCCTATTCGGTCAGTGATGCTGACAGCTTTCACTGGGGGCGCGAATTGCTTCGAAAGGAGGGCGTTCTGGGTGGTTCTTCCACCGGCACAATCATCAGTGCGGCACTTAGATACTGTCAGGAGCAGACCGAATCGAAACGCGTGGTGGCATTCGTTTGTGATACAGGCAACAAGTATCTGTCCAAGATGTACAACGACTACTGGATGATCGATCAGGGCTTCATCCAGCGCGAACAGTATGGCGATCTGAGGGATCTGATCATGCGGCCCTATTGGCAGCAGGATACCGTGACCATCGCCCCTGGTGAATCATTGATGACGGCCTATGCGCGCATGAAACTGTACGATGTCTCGCAGTTGCCCGTGGTCGACAATGATGAGCTGCTTGGTATTATCGATGAATCAGATGTACTGCTCAGGGTCTATGAGCACGAAGATCGATATGCTGAAGCAGTCTCGGTCGCAATGACCACCGATCTGGATGAAGTGCAGACAGATGCTGACCTGTCGAGTCTGTTGCCCATCTTCGATGCTGGAAAAGTGGCGATTGTTCGTCACGAGGGCGCGTTTCTGGGCCTGATTACCCGAATTGACATGTTGAATTACCTGCGACGAAAAATGGATTGAGGACAGATTGATGAGCGAACTGGAACAGGACAAGACTTATACACTCGGCACGCGTGCCATTCACGCCGGTCAACAGCCCGAGCCGGTCACCGGGGCGATCATGACGCCGATCTTTGCGACCTCGACGTATGTTCAGAGTAGCCCGGGAGAACACACCGGTTTCGAGTATTCGCGCACCCAGAATCCGACTCGGATGGCGTATGAACGGTGTATGGCCGATCTTGAAGGTGGCGTGGCAGGTTTTGCCTTTGCCTCCGGCATGGCGGCTGCCAGTACGGTGATGGAACTGCTCGATAGCGGTGATCATATCATTGCTCTGGATGACCTGTATGGCGGCACCTTTCGGATGTTCGACAAGGTCAGAAGACGTTCAGCCGGCCTGCAGTTCGATTTTACCGACCTGTCTGATCCGGGCATTCTCGAAGGTCTCAAGCGGGATAATACACGGATGGTCTGGATCGAGACCCCAAGCAATCCGATGCTGAAAATCATCGATATTCAGGCGGTGTCCGATTTCTGCCGAGAGCATGATCTCATTCTTGTGGTTGATAACACTTTCGCCAGTCCGATCTTGCAGCGACCGATC
>QIKT01000109.1 GCA_003233095.1 Oceanospirillales bacterium
CCAGTTTCTAAAACACCTCCAGCGTACCCGTTTGTTGCTTCATCTTGTTGAATTGCAGCCACTGGATGGGTCCTCACCGGCCGATCAGGTGCGTGCGATCCAGGCGGAGCTGGCGGCCTTTCAGACTGATCTGATTGATCGGCCGCGCTGGCTGGTCTTCACCAAGGCAGATCTGATGGATAAAGCGTCTGCACTGACCTTGGCCAAAGACACAGTAGACGCGCTGAATTGGACCGGTCGCTGGTTTGTCATTTCAGCCGTCGCTCAGCAAGGGCTCAAGACATTGATGCTGGCAACCGGGCAGCATGTGGTTGAGCAGAGCGAGCTGGAATCAGCGTCGTCTGCAGCGCCTGAGTTGACTCCAGCCCCAGACGTGACTGCAGACCCGCGGGATTTTCCGCCGACCGAGTGAAGTTGTCAGGAATTTTATGGATCAGGATCGGCCATAAAAAAACGGCCCGAAGGCCGTTTTTCAGAGCATGTCAGGAAAATCCCTTACATGGCACGGACGCGTGCATTCAGACGGCTCATGTGGCGAGCGCCCTTGTTGCGGTGAACAATGCCTTTGGCAACGGTGGCATCAATCACTGGGATTGCGTTCTTGTAGGCAGATTCTGCCTCTTTTTTGTCACCAGATTCAATGGCATTTACCACTTTCTTGATGTAAGTTCTGAAACGTGAACGGACGCTGGCGTTCTGCAAGCGGTTACCGTTTGCCTGACGGACTCGCTTTCTGGCCTGTGCTGTATTAGCCAATGGATTAACTCCTGAAAATTTTATTAGTGAAAAACCCCTACAATTATCCACCGATAACAAGTGTTAGTCAATCAATTGGTAGCGCTGATTTCAGGTTGCCGACGTGGGGCTGATGCGCTCGGCGGCGGTGGTCAGCGGCATGACGCTGATCTCGCGACTGTTCGGATTTCTTCGCGATGTGATTTTAGCCACTTCGTTTGGCGTATCGGCCGCAACCGACGCCTTCTATGTGGCCCTGCGAATTCCCAATCTGATGCGGCGATTGTTCGCCGAAGGCTCCTTTTCGCTGGCCTTTGTGCCCGTCTTCAGCGAGTACCGCAAACAGCGCTCTGAACAAGAACTCAAATCGCTGTTGGACCACGTCGCCGGCATGCTGTTATCGGTGTTGATTATCGTGGTCTCTGTGGGCGTGCTCTTTGCACCGGGGTTGGTCAGTCTGTTTGGGCCAGGGTTTACCGATCCAGCTCAGCACGCGCTGGCCACGGACATGCTGCGAATCACCTTTCCGTACGCCTTGTTCATCTCACTGACCGCGCTGGCGGGTGGGGTGCTAAACAGCTTCGGACGTTTTGCAATTCCAGCCGTGACTCCCGTTTTGTTGAATATTGCCCTGATCAGCGCGGCGCTGTTTCTGGCCCCGAGGATGGACGTGCCGATCGTGGCACTGGCCTGGGGCGTGCTGGCAGCAGGGGTGATCCAGTTGCTGTTTCAGATTCCCTCGTTGATGCGCCTGGGCTTGCTGCCCAGACCCCGATGGTCTTTGTCGCACGCTGGGGTGCGTCGCATTGGTCGACTGATGATCCCGACACTGTTCGGGTCATCGGTTGCCCAGATCAATCTGCTGATCGACACCATGATCGCCTCGTTGTTGGTGACTGGCAGTATTACCTGGTTATTCTACTCGGATCGCTTGCTGGAATTTCCACTGGGCGTGTTTGGTATTGCCCTGTCCACGGTGATTTTGCCGTCTCTGTCGCGATCACATGCCAGTGATGACCATCATGCGTTTGGTGCCACACTCAGTTGGGGCGTCCGTGCGGGGCTGTTGATTGCCATTCCGGCGGCCGTCGGTTTGGGAGTATTGGCCGCACCGATCACAGCGACCTTGTTCAGCTATGGCTCATTCACGGCCAACGATGTGCACATGACTGCCTGGAGTGTGGCGGCCTATGCACTGGGCTTGCCTGCCTATGTGTTGGTCAAGGTACTGGCACCCGCGTTCTTCTCGCGACAGAACACACGCTTGCCGGTGATCGCTGCGGTCGTCTCGATGGTCACCAACATGGGTTTGAACGTGCTGTTTGTCTGGTTTTTGTGGGACGGTGATCTGGCGCCGGCTCATATGGGTCTGGCGCTGGCCAGTTCGATTGCGGCCTGGTTGCAAGTAGTGATCCTGTCGACTGCGCTTCGCCGTGATCAATTCGGCCTGATGCAACAACGTTTCTGGCGATTGCTGATCGCCGCGCTGGTGGCCGCAGCCATCATGGGCGGCGTGATTCACTGGTTGGCGGGTGAGCTGTCAGTGTGGTGGCCGCTGGGCTTTGTTGAACGCATGCTGAGACTGCTTGGAATCATTGGCTTGGGCGCTGTGATCTATGGGCTTGTGAGCCTTGCTCTCGGGGTCTCCTATCGACAGTTCTGGCAACAGCGAGACATGGCGCAGGGCGAGTCGAAACAAGATTGAAGCAGGGCATTGCCGCCCCCTGACAGGCTGGTATACTCGACCGCTTCAAGACGGCTTGCGGGCCGATATTCAAAGCGGATTGACGATGCGACTGGTACGAGATTCAGAACCTGATGTGCTCTGTCCAGAAGGCAGCGTGGTGACCATTGGTCACTATGATGGCCTGCACCGAGGTCATATGGCATTGATTCACATGACCACCTACAGCGCCGAGCATCGGGGGCTTGCGGCGGTGATGGTCAGCTTTGACCCGATGGCGACCGAATTTTTCAGCGCCGATGAACCACCTGTTCGCCTGGTCAACTTCAGTGAGCGCTATCGCTTGCTGCAGAGCACCTCACTGGACCTGCTGTGGCTGATGCGGTTCAATGCCACAATGGCAGCAACCACTGCCGCACAATTCGAGCAACGGTTGATTCGCGTGCTCAGGCCCAGAGCGATTATCGTTGGCCAGGATTTTCGCTATGGAACGGGGCGCGAAGGGGATGTGGAGCGTCTTGAAGCGCTCGGCAAACAATCAGGCTTCGAGCTGGTTCAGGCGCCTCAGGTTGTGACCCGCGATGATCAGCGGATCAGTAGCTCGTCGGTGCGCAAAGCGCTCGTAGACGGCGACCTGGCGACTGCTGAGAGACTGCTGGGTCGACCTTACACCATGGCTGGCCGGGTGGTTCGGGGCAAGCAGCTGGGTCGGCAATTGGGCTTTCCCACGGCGAATATACTGCTTCATCGTCGGCGTTCACCACTGCATGGCATTTATGCGGTGCGGGTCAGTGGGCCTGGGCTGGACGATCATCCAGCCGTCGCCAGCATTGGCACTCGACCGACTGTGGGCGGCGAGGACATGGTTCTGGAAGTGCATCTGTTTGATTACCAGGGTGATCTGTACGGTGCACACTTGGTCACGACCTTCGTGGCCCCTATTCGAGACGAACACCATTATGATGATCTGGACAGCATGACCGACCAGATCCGACACGATGTCGAGACGGCCAGACGGCAGCTCGACTGCGGAGAGACGACGTGAGTCAGGACTACAAAGATACTTTGAATTTGCCACAGACCGCATTTCCCATGAAGGCCAATCTGGCCCAGCGGGAGCCCGGCATGCTGGCAGACTGGGAGCAAAACAAGCGCTATCACCAGTTGCTTGAGCGAACCTCGGATTGGCCGTCGTTCATTCTCCATGATGGCCCTCCCTACGCCAATGGTCAGATTCATATCGGTCACGCCGTCAACAAGATTCTCAAGGACATGGCTGTCAAGTCGCGGTTCATGGCCGGCTTCCATGCCCCTTACGTCCCTGGCTGGGATTGTCACGGGCTGCCGATCGAACTACAGGTCGAGAAGAAAGTGGGCAAGGTCGGTCACAAAGTCGACGCCAGGACATTCCGTCAGAAATGTCGTGAGTACGCCCGCAAGCAGGTCGACTCTCAGCGAGAAGACTTCAAGCGTCTGGGTGTCATGGGCGAATGGGAGAACCCCTACCTGACGCTGGATTCGAGCTATGAAGCGGACATGCTGCGCGCGCTGGCCACGATCATCGAGAACGGTCATTTGCATCAGGGCGTCAAGCCGGTCAACTGGTGCTTTGACTGTGGGTCGGCGCTTGCCGAGGCGGAAATCGAATACCAGAACAAAACCTCACCGGCCATCGATGTCGCTTTCGACGTCGTTGATCCGTCTGCCCTGAACGACGTCTTTGGTCAGAATCTTGCCGGAAAACGGGTCTCAGTGGCTATCTGGACGACCACTCCATGGACGTTGCCGGCCAATCTTGCCGTCACGGTACATGCAGAATTCAACTATGCCCTTGTCCGATACAGCGAGGACCAGTATCTGATCGTCGCCCAGGATCTTGCCGCTGATTGCGTGGCTCGATATGGCCGCGATTCAGCGGCGGATGTATTGGCTACAACCCTCGGTGAATCACTCGATCTGATCTCATTGCGGCATCCATTCTATGACCGGCAAGTGCCGCTGATTCTGGGTGATCACGTCACCACCGAGGCTGGCACCGGTTGTGTGCACACGGCGCCCGGTCATGGTCAAGATGACTTTGTGGTGGGTGCCCAATACGGTCTGGATATTCTCAATCCGGTCGATGCTCGCGGCGTCTATACCCAGGATACCGAGCTGTTTGCCGGACAGTTTGTCTGGAAGGCCAATGAGGCGATCATCGAGACGCTGCGCGACCGCGGTATGCTGCTGCATGTTGAAGCCTGTGAGCACAGCTACCCGCACTGCTGGCGCCACAAGTCGCCTACCGCGTTTCGGACCACGCCGCAGTGGTTCATCAGCATGGACAACAAGAATCTCCGCGCCGAGGCACTGAAGGCCATCCCCCAGGTTCGCTGGGTGCCCGATTGGGGACAGCAGCGCATCGAGAGCATGATCGAGAACCGACCTGACTGGTGTATCTCCAGACAGCGAACCTGGGGCGTTCCGATTGCAATCTTTGCCGACAAGGAAACGGGCCAGCCGCATCCGGACAGCGTCGCGCTGATGCGTCAGGTGGCCGATCGGGTTGAAACCGACGGTATGGACTGCTGGTACGAGACCGAGCCTGCCGACATGCTCGGTGATGATGCGGATCAGTATACGCGCGTCAATGATATTCTCGACGTCTGGTTCGATTCGGGCGTCAGTCACTACGCCGTGTTGCAGAAGCGTGATCAGCTCAGCGTGCCGGCTGATTTGTATCTGGAAGGCTCGGATCAACACCGCGGCTGGTTCCAGTCGTCGCTGCTGACCGCTACCGCACTCTATGGTCACCCTCCCTATCGTCAGGTGCTGACGCACGGGTTTGTGGTCGATGCGGATGGGCGAAAAATGTCCAAGTCATTGAAAAATATCGTATCCCCGCAGCAGATAATCCAGAAATACGGCGCCGATGTCCTGCGTCTGTGGGTTGCTGCTGTGGACTATCGCTACGAGATGAGCGTCTCGGATGAGATCATCAAGCGGGTTTCCGATACCTATCGACGCATTCGAAATACCGCAAGGTATCTGCTTGGCAACCTGGACGGATTTAATCCGACTGCTCATTGTTTGCCCGTCGAGGACTGCCTGTCCCTGGACCGCTGGGCTATCGATCGCGCCGCCAGTTTGCAGGATGAGTTGATTGCCGCCTACGAGGCCTATCAATACCATCATGTGTACCAGAAAGTGCATCATTTCTGTTCGATGGATATGGGTGCCTTCTATCTGGACGTGATCAAGGATCGCCTCTACACCACTCAGCCGGACAGTCTTGCGCGTCGCTCGGCGCAAACTGCGATGTATCACATTCTACAGGCCATGACTCGCTGGCTGGCGCCGATCCTGACCTTTACGACCGATGAAATCTGGCAGGAAATGCGCAAGACCATGGCGCCTGATCTGGATGAATTGCTGCTCACTCAGCAGTGGTATACCGAATTGGAAAAACTCAACGATGATGATGCCATCAACCAGGACTTCTGGAGCAACATGATGGTTATCAATCAGGCGGTCCGTCGTGAGTTGGAAGGAATGCGCAAGGACAAGATCATCGGATCATCGTTGAATGCAAGTGTGGATCTGTATCTGGACGAGGCGCTGTATCAGCAGCTGGAACCGATCGACAATGAGCTGCGCTACGTGCTGTTAACCTCCGCCGCCAGCCTCAACCCGATCAGCGAGGCACCGACCGATTCGAAAGACATTGCACTCGATTGTGGCACGGTCCGAATCGTCGCCAGCGTCAACGAGGACAGCAAGTGCGAGCGCTGCTGGCACCAACGGCCGGATGTCGGCATGCTCGACAGTCATCCGACGCTCTGTGGCCGCTGCGTGGTCAATGTGAAGGGGCAGGGCGAGACCCGGCACTTCGCATGAACTGGCCAGTTTCCAGAAATGCACTGACCTGGCTGTGGATATCGCTGCTCATCATCGTACTGGATCAGTGGTCAAAGGTGTATTTCAGCAACCTGCTGGCGCTGTACGAATCAATCGAGGTGTTTCCATGGCTGAACTGGACCTTGCTGCACAACTATGGCGCGGCCTTCAGCTTTCTCGACATGCCGGGGGGCGCGCAGCGTTGGTTCTTTCTGGTGCTGACCACGGTCATTTCGATCGGCCTGTTGATCTGGTTAGCGCGTACGCCGCGTGCCGATCGTGCCACGGCCATCCCGCTGGTACTGATTCTGGGCGGGGCGATTGGCAATCTGATCGACCGTATTCGTCTGGGTTACGTAGTGGACTTTATTGACGTGCCGATCACCGACAGCTGGCATTGGCCAGCGTTCAACGTGGCCGATTCGGCCATCTGCGTGGGTGCAGTGCTGATGATTCTGCTCAGTTTCAAAAAACCGGATGAATCGACTGCGGATTGATCCGCATGGACCGGACTGAGCGCGGCTCGTTCTCACCAGATTCACAAGCTCGGTCGATATTGTCGCCACAAATTCTGGAGGCTGAACGATGACCTGACTGATCACCTTGCTTGCCCTGACCCTGACCCTGACCCTGACCCTTTCTGCCTGGGCCGATAGCCCACAGGTCGGCGACAACGCCCCTGATTTCACGCTTCAGGACCAGAATGGCGAGTGGCACCAGCTGTCCGACTACGAGGGCAAGTATCTGGCCATCGACTTCTACCCGAAGAACGACACTCCAGGTTGCACGACTGAAGCTTGCAACTTTCGAGACAATTTCTATCAGTTCAAGAGAGTTCGCGCCGAAGTCGTGGGCGTGAGCATTGATGACGTCGATTCGCACAAGGCCTTTGCCAGCAAGTACAAATTGCCCTTCACGCTGCTGGCTGACAAGAACGGTGACCTGGCCTCAGCGTATGGGCGTGGTCCGTGTGGATGGCAACGCCGAGCGGGCGTATTTCACGCTCAAGACAGCCAATCACGACTTGTTCAGAGGCTCCCTGGCAGAATCAATTGACTCGATCGCCTCTTGAACCTCACTTGAGGTTCTGGTAGATTTCCACCTCCGAGCTATCAGGGGTGCCTGATAGCTCTGTCTCGCCAGTCATCTAACGTTCCCTGGCCCG
>QIKT01000144.1 GCA_003233095.1 Oceanospirillales bacterium
GCAGGGTAATTAGATTGTTTTTCCTGCCCAAGTGTGAGTAAGTGTTTGATATTAACTATTTTGAGAGTGCTTTAATCTGTTTTAACTTAAACGAGGCTGGATATGTCAAAGCTGTTAAATGAGGTAAGAAATACACTTCGGGTACATCATTATTCAATGAAAACCTAAAAAGCTTATGTTCGGTGGATTAAGCGCTTTATATTGTTTCAGAATAAAACGCACCCACAGAAAGTGGTTAAGGAAGAAATTGAACAGTTCTTGACCTGGCTTGCTGTTAAGCGCCGGGTTTCACCTTCTGCTCAGAATAAGGCGCTGCAGGTAATTCTATTTCTTTACCGCAGGGTGCTTAAGGTTGATTTGCCGTGGTTGGATGATGTTGTGCGTGCCAAAGAGCAGCAGCGGGTCTCTGTAGTGTTGTCCAGGGAGGAGGTGAGTCGGATTTTATCTGCATTGCGTGGTCAACACAAATTGATTGCACAGGTTATTGTATGGCAGTGGAATGAGATTGTCTGAGTGCCTGCGCTTACGCTTGATGATGGTTGATATTAACCGACTAAGTTTGGCTGTTTATTCGGGCAAGGGCGGCAAAGACTGGGTTACCGTGTTACCCGAAACAATTGTGCCCGAAATTACTCAACAGATGCATCGTGTGAAATTCTTGAATCTCTGAGGGTTTTATTCCCCGCTGCTTGCGGCGAATAAACGCTAAGCAATGCGAAGCGAGCGAATTCTTCTAAATACCCCGCCCCTTGGGGCGGGGATGTGTATTGCTGATGAATGATTTCGTCTCTTTTTTCTCATCTTCTGCTCTCTCTTTCTCTGATAGAATCATCGCAGAAGACACTTGTCTTTTCAGGGTTGCTGTCCGACTAATGGGGTCAACTTCTGATTTATTCAAAAACACAGTACAATGCAAGACAGCGAATCTTGAAAATTAGTGAGGGGCTGACATGGGTATGTGACAGTGCTTCATTTTTCGTTAACTTGAAATCCACTCCACTCCACTCACGAGCTGCTAAAGCCCTGAATCACAGGAAAATCTAATGAAACTGACTCCAACTGAAGAGCACCAAAGCGAGATGCGCCACGCCTGCTATGACGGAGCCCCGGGAATCCTGGTCTCTGGTCTGGTGTGGATTGCAGCGGCACTGGTCTGCTTTGAGTTTGGGGTGAACAAGGCTGTATGGACCTTGCTCATCGGTGGTGCACTAATTTATCCGATGGGAATGATTGTCACAAAGGTTCTGGGGCGACCCGCGATGGTAGGCAAGACCAACGCACTGAACCAACTTGCGATGGCATCGACAATCTGGTTGATTCTCTGCTGCGCAATGTCCTATGGGTTGTACCTGCTCAAGCCAGAGTTGTTTTTTCCGGCGATGATGGCCACGATTGGTAGTCGCTATCTCGTCTTTGCCAGTGTGTTTGGCAGGGCCATTTACTGGGTCCTGGGCGGTATCCTGATTATCGCTGCCAATCTCGCCTTTTTCTCAGGACTGGCACCGGTCTTTGCCGCAGGGCTCGGCGGGGTGATTGAGCTTGTATTTGCTTACCTGGTGTTTTCAAAAGCGTCCAGGGATATTGAGAGCGTGTAACAAGTTATTTGCAACCCAAGGGAAATGACATGCCAGCTGGCAGATTAGCCAACGCTCAGAGTCCAGGCTTCGATGTCAGGCCGGCAAGCCAGTCAGTGACGACAGCGGGGGCACTCCGAGAGATCAGGAGTCCAGATGCCATCGGTCAAGTACACGCTCGATAGCCGTAACACGCAAGGTGGTCATGGCCTCGAGCATGGCTTGGTGGTTGTCCTTCAGCGCCAGGGCTTCGGAGAGATCGCATTGGCGGACCGCCTCGGCGGCCTCTGATAAATAGGTGCGCTGGGGGTAATCGCGATTTTCAAAGACAGGTCTGCCGCGCGAATCCGCTTCGCAGGCCAGCAAGAACTGCTCGAACTGCTCGGGTTTGCGCTGTGCGTCAGTCGCCTGAATCAGTTGCAGCACTTGCTCGGCAGTCAGCTCGAAGGCGGTGTGAACACTCAGATGATGCGCCGTGACATGTTCGGACAGCTGTTGCATCTTTCTCGGTGCCTTGAGGCGCTGACACACCGCCTTGACCAGCGGGACCCCAGAGGCTTCGTGCCCCGGATGATGCGGCAGGTCTGCGTTGTCGGTCAAGCCCTTGCCCAGATCGTGCAGCAGTGCAGCAAAGCGCGCGGCCAGCGGCAAGTCCATGGTTGCTGACTGCTTGAGCACCATCTCGATATGAATCCCGGTATCGATTTCAGGATGCCACTTTGCATCCTGATCAATCCCATACAACACATCGACTTCCGGCAGCAGTCTGGCCAGCGCACCGCAGGCGCGCAGCACTTGCACAAACACCTGAGGGTCTTGTTCAGACAGCGCCCCACACAGTTCCTGAAACACCCGTTCGGCCACCAGGTGTTCCATTTCGCCCGCATCGACGCAGCGACGCATCAGATCCAGGGTCTCATCAGCGACGGTAAACCCCAGGTGATGATATCGGGCGGCGAAACGCGCCACTCTCAGCACCCGAAGCGGATCTTCGACAAAGGCTTCGGACACGTGTCGAAGCAGACGGTCGCGGATGTCATCAAGGCCGCCATAGGGATCGACCAGGTCACCGCCTGCATCCATGGCGATGGCGTTGATGGTCAGGTCGCGGCGTAGCAGGTCGTCCTCGAGCGTCACGTCCGGATCAGCATGGACCACAAAACCGCTGTAGCCACGACCGGATTTACGCTCGGTGCGTGCCAGAGCATATTCTTCATGGGTGTCAGGGTGCAGAAAGACCGGGAAATCCTTGCCCACTGGTCGGTAACCAGCGTTGATCATTTGATCGGGCGTGGCGCCAACCACCACCCAGTCGCGATCCTTGACGGGTCGATCCAGAAGCTGATCGCGGACAGCGCCACCCACTAGAAAGACAGTCAGGCCGGATTCGGGCATATCGGTACTATCGAGCCTTCAACACCAGCATCGGTCACACCGGGGCTCTGATCCAGGTCGGGCATGCGAGTTTTCAGCGGAATCATGCGACCTTCACGACGCCAGTCATACAGCGTCGCAAAGGCCAGTACACGAGTCAGATAATCGCGGGTTTCATGATAGGGCACAGTTTCGATCCAGCGATCGGCTTCGACCGGTAGCGCCATCTTGTCCCATTTGCTGAGCGCACCGGGACCCGCGTTGTAAGCAGCGAGGACTCGCAGATGGTGACCGTAGTCGTCGAACAGCTCGGACAGATGGGCGCTGCCCAGGATAATGTTGGTTTCAATATCGATCAGGCTGTGTCGGCTCGGTGTGGGCAATTGATACTTGCGGGCGACTCGTTTGGAGGTCGGCAGGATCAGTTGCATCAGTCCGAGGGCATCGGCACCGGAGACGGCATCGGTGACCATCGCTGACTCCGAGCGCATGACGCCATAGATCATGCTGGGGCTCAGCGCACGCTTGGTCGCCTGTTGTTCGATCAGCGCCTGCCAGGCGAGCGGAAATCGCAGCTGATACTGCTGCCAGTGACCGGTGTCGGCCAGGGTCAGCGTGGCGCGATCATACCAGCCTTCCATATCAGCCAGGATGGCGCCGTGGCGGCGGTCTTCGCGGCTCATCAAGCGGGTTGCGGCATTCCATTCGGTTCTCGCATCGCCCAGTTGTCTGACATGAAACAGCTCGAAGGCGCGCTTCAGGCCCGGATGTGCGAGCAGTTTGGCGAGTGTCTCCGGGTTGGCGTTGCGCAGCTCGGGGCACAGTGCATAGTGATCACCGGTCTGGTCAGCGGCCAGAAACCCGTAGTAGTTCGGTTCGCGAGCCAGTGAGGTATAAATCGACTCGGCCTGTTCTGCCTTGCCCGTTTCCGCCAGTGCACGCGCTTGCCAGTAACGCCAGCGATCTCGAGCCTGTTCTGGCTCTGGGAAGGTCGACAAGGTCGACAGCACCGAGGGCCAGTTGCCTTGTTGCACGCCGACCCGTACGGTCCATTCCCTGATTTGCTGGGTGATCGCCGCCTCGGGTAATGCGGACAAAACGGACAGGGCATCGGGTGGGTAATCCGTCGCGTAGAACAGGGCGATTTCGCGCTCAATGCGATACCGGGCTGAGTCGCTGAAGTTGAAATGCTTGCCCAGAACGCTCCAGTGTTTAAGCGCCTGATCATTGCGTTTACGGGCCATGGGCAGCAAGGCATCCATGACGATTTCTCGATGGACGCCGGTATCCTTCCAGTGACGTGCGGTGGACAACTGCTGATCGGGGTTGCTGCGCATGGCAATTCGCCGTTCGATCAGCGCAGTTCGCTCGGCATTGACTCGCCCGGACAGAAATCGTGCCAGACGCGGCTCGCCGGCGGCAACGGCCAGGAGTGCGCGCTGATAATAGAGATCTTCGGTGATCAGTCCCTGTTGTTGCCAGTGCTTGAACACGGGGTCGCAGGATTTGGGCCGCGATGAGCCGGACAGCCACAGGTCGCGATACTCGGCATTCAGGGCAATCGTCTCCGAGCGATGCCTGATGCGAGCCGCCAGAGCGGTACAGCGAAGGTCGATGTTGCTGGTCGGCTGATAATCAGTCAGGAAATCATCCCAGCGTTTCTGTTTGGCCAGATGCCGCAACCAGGCCCGTCTGAGAGAGCGAATTTTGGGCACGCTCTGATGACGGTCGAGCAGATCTCGCATGTCATCACTGGAGATCGTCCCAACGGCACGTTGTGCGGCTGCAATCTCGAGGTAGGGATAGAGGACATAGTCTGTCAGTGAGCCAGACAAGGTGTGATAGAGCGTGGTTGATCCACTCGACAAGGCCTTGCGAGCCGCCAGGTATTGCAGTCGATCGGTACTGCTGGATGATGACTGGCCATGGGCGACCGAGGTGATCAGCATCGACAGAGCAATCATCCATGCCTGAAGCTGGCGAGTTCTGAGGCAAGGCTTGTTCATCGAAACCGTCCCTGTGTGGTCTGCATGTGAGTATGGTCAGGCATTTACGATGGACTGTAAACACCCGCTGGTGATGATTGTGTGGATCAGGCTGTGCCAGGCGGTCGACATCTGGTAGCGTGCGCTGATGAGTGCCTGTACGAACCAGTCAGAACGTTTGCCAGTCCATGCCGGAACGCCTGATTTCGAGGCCTCATGCTGACGATCCTGCTCGCCAGCGCCGGCATCGGTGTGCTGGCTGGGTTTCTGGCCGGGTTGCTGGGCATCGGCGGTGGTTTGGTGATTGTCCCGCTGTTGTCATGGATGCTGATGCACGACAGTCCGGAGCATGCGATGCATCTGGCGCTGGGCACCTCTCTGGCGACCATTCTGCTGACTGGTTTGTCCTCGGTCATCGCCCATCAACGTCGTGGCGTCGTGCGATGGCGACTTGTGTCCTTGTTGGCGCCTGGCTTGCTGCTGGGCGCCTGGCTGGCCGGACGGCATGTGGCCGCAGTGGATGATCAGTTGTTGTCGATGGTATTTGCCGGATTTTGTGTGTTGGCTGCGATGTCGTTGTGGCAGTCAGGGACCCTGGCGGTGGCCTATCGGGTGGCTTCATTTGTGCATGCACTCGTTGCAGTGCTGATCGGAGGGGTATCCGCGGTGGTCGGCATCGGTGGCGGTTCCTTGACCGTGCCCTGGCTGCATCGATCCGGAGTGACAATCCACCAGGCAATTGGCACGGCCTCGGCCTGCGGATTGCCCATCGCACTGGCAGGAGCGCTGGGATACTGGGTCGCTGGTCAGACCGTCGAACCTCTGCCGGCGGGCAGCTTCGGTTTCATCCATGGCCCGGCCTTTGTTGGCATTGTCAGCACCAGCGTGCTGATGGCGCCAGTTGGGGCCTGGTGTGCCCATCGTCTGGATCGGTCCAGCCTTCAGCGTGTGTTCTCAGTCCTGCTGCTCGGGGTCGGCGTTGCCATGATCCTTCGCTGAGGAGACCTCAGGCAGCGAGAATGGATTGTATCGATACTGCAGGTCGCGCTGAATCAGATAGGGCGTGATTTCATCTCGATAGAACTGTCCGTAAGCCGAGTACGGATAACCATTCGGATCGCTGTAACGCATGATCCACTCCAGATAGGCAGTTGGGACATCCTGCAGAGCCAGCCACCTGATCGAGATGGGATTGACCTGCCGATCTCGCATCCAGACCCGCCAGTGCGTTCGGTAGAAGTCTGCCGTCTCGACTAGCGCCTGATGCTCGGCTTCGGTCAGCGCCCTGATCCAGCCGGCATAGCTCAACTGTCCGGCCAGCGCGTGTTGGTAGGCGCTATTGAATACGTCGGACTGACGGATATTGAACAGCTCGAAAACCAGGTCAGCCCAGAGATTGTGGGCCGTCTTGGGCTGGCCTTTGAGACTGCCGGTCTGGTTGTCGCCATGCACCAGAATCCGCGCTTGATCGGGCATGCCCGGATGAGACACCGATTGATGCTGCGCTTCTGCGCCACCGCTGGGATAGGTCTTGTCCCAGTGGATCCGAAAGCCGGTGGAGACACCGGCAAACTGAGCTCGAGTCCAGACCAGCAGGGGGTCATTGTCGATCAATAGCTGTGCCATTGTGGGTCGATCGATCAGCAATTGCTCGACCTGGTCGATACCGTGTTGGTAATCCTCACCGTCCAGCTGCGAGGCGTCTGTCGCCGCTCCGATCAGCAGCCACGCCAGCATGCACATCCATGGCCATCGCAGCGAGAGATTCAAGGGCTCAGCTCCGCATGGCGCGGGCAGTCGATCAGATGATCATTGACCAGGCCCATTGCTTGCAGATAAGCGTAGCAAATGGTTGTGCCAACAAACCGAAAGCCGCGCTTTTTCAGGTCTTTGGATAGATGGTTCGACAACTCAGTGCTGGCCGGAACCTCAGACTGGCACTGCCAGTGATTGATGATCGGCTGGTCGCCCACATGACTCCACAGGTAGTCTGCAAAGGAGCCGACCTCGGACTGAATGGCCTGCATGGCCTGTGCGTTGGAAATGGTTGAATAGACCTTGAGACGATTGCGGATGATGCCCGGATCAGTGAGCAATCGCTCGGCGTCCTGCTCGGTCATCCGGGCGACCCGATCAATGTCAAAGCCATGAAACACCTTCTGGTAATGCGCTCGCTTGTTCAGCACCGTGCGCCATGAAAGCCCGGCCTGAGCCCCTTCAAGGGTCAGAAATTCAAACAGGTGGGTGTCGTCATGGACCGGTACGCCCCATTCGGTATCGTGATAATGCTCATCCATCGGATCACCCAGACACCAGCCACAGCGTGCGAGGCTTACCATGGCAACTGATCCAGGTCGACGTTACCAC
>QIKT01000020.1 GCA_003233095.1 Oceanospirillales bacterium
TGCCGGGTCGAAAGTTCTCCACCAGCACATCACAGTCTGCCAAAAGCGCCAGTAGTCGCTGTATGCCTTCGGTTGTTGAATAATCCAGCAGCTCCAGTTGCTTGCCTCGATTGCAGGCATTGAAGTAGGACGATCGACCCTCCTGATCGAACGGCGGCCCCCATTGTCGGGTAGGATCTGGCTGCTCGGGATGTTCGATCTTGATGACATCGGCACCCAGGTCAGCCAGCAGTTGGGTGCACCAGGGACCTGCCAGAATTCTCGACAGGTCAACAATACGGATGTCGGACAGTGGTTGCTGAACATTCATGTGGCCATGATGACGGCTCATGCGGGCGATGACCAGCCAGTCACTGAGTCGCTACTTCATTCGCCGATCACTCGCCGTTCTCTTTCGCCATCTCTTCGATGGTAGCGTCCATCTGATCCTGAGCCTGTTGCTTTTGGAACAACAGTTCCTCGGCCAATTCATGCAGCAGATCCAGCCGCGGATTCAGATCGATACCGAGCGTGGTGCCCTGTTGTTGAATGCGGACCTGACTGAGCCATTCCTGTGTCAGTGCAGTGTGATCGGTCTGGAAGGCCACCATGCTCAGCCAACCCTGCGCCAGATTGTGTATCAGGTCAGCGCTGGCCAGGTCCGTGGCCTCCAGATCAGCATGCACATACAAGGTGTCCTGCTGTTCAGAGATGGTCAGCGAGACCGATTCGAAGTAATCGAAAATGGGCATACTGAAATTGTCCGGATCGACGTCCCAGAGCTTGTCCAGGTCAGCAATGACCCGTTCCCGATCGAATGTCAGGCTCATCAGACCCTGGTTGCGAACTCGCCAGTTCTCATCGGGTTGACTACCGGTATCGACATAATGGTGCACCAGGAGCATGTCGCTGCTGATCATGATGCCTTGCGGACCAAACGCGAACGCCGTCAGCTGATAGGCTGATTCTTGCATCTGCTCATACAGTCGATCCAGATCAGCCACGTCGCTGCGCTCGATCTGCTGGAGCAATTGACGATGGCGTTGCAGCAGTTCGGGCTGCCAGGACGAGGCAAGATAGGGCCGCTGACGATAGTTGAATTCAGTCATTTCCCGGCCTGACTCGCTCATCAGGGTTATCAGTCGCTGCTGATCCTCATCGTCGAACCGGCCATAGACCATCAGTGTGGGATTGCCGGCATGAGTGTTGGTGTACATGACACTGACACCATCGACCTTCAACAGCCAGTCTTCACCCAGGGTGTTACCCATCTCACTGAGCCAGTGATCCATGCTCATTATGCTAATGATCAGTGGTCCTGTTTCGGAGGCCAGCAGATCGGCAACGTTTACATTCAGATACATCGATTCCTGAACGGCCATGTCGATCTCGGCCTCACTCGCTGAATCGGTTTCACTCAGCTCAGTGGCTTGCAGAGACAAACAGGAGGTGGCGACGATCAGCAGGAACATGTTGCAGATCATGGGGCGGGTCAGAATAAGCATGGCAATGACGCTCTAATAGGATCAACTTGACCCCATTAGAGCAGATCAATGTGGCGGCGCACAGTGCCTGAAGTCCGATGCCATGTTATGGTCATTTGAAGCGCAGAAACAGGCCTCGAAACGGATCGATGAACGGAGTATTTGGCGCATTGGAAGAGTCTGTCACAATGGGATCTTTCGGCCATGGCTCGGATTCTGAAAACCGACCTGACGGCTTGTCTGATCTGCTTCAATGGCAGTCACGGAAGTGTCATATTTCTGTGCTAGCGTGTGGCATCTGAGTTTTGACTGACATCGTGATGAAGGCAACCATTCAAATCGTCGAGGACGATCAGGCCATTCTGGACATGATCGCCTTTTCTGTTGGCCGTGAAGGGTATATTTCGATCAAGTGTCATACCGCCAAAGAAGCCCTGGAACAGGCCTCTCGTCAGGTGCCTGATATTTTCCTGGTGGATTGGGGTTTGCCGGATCTCAGTGGAACAGAGTTGATCAGAGCGTTGCGCCGTGATGAACTGACCCGTGATGTGCCCATTATCATGCTGACCGCACGATCGGAAGATACCGACAAAGTCGAAGGCCTGGATTCCGGAGCCGATGATTATCTGACCAAGCCGGTGTCCATTGCCGAACTGCTGGCGCGTATCAAGGCGCATCTTCGTCGAGCCAGGGGTTTCAATGCTGCTGACGTCCTGGTCGCGGGAGATCTGATGGTCAATCTGGACCGGCATGAAGTAACCTGTCGCGATCAGCCGGTTAAACTGAGCATCACCGAATTCAAACTGCTGAAGCTGTTTCTCTCAAGTCCCGAGAAAATGTTCAATCGAGAGCAAATTCTGAATCGGGTCTGGGGTCGCAATACGTTTGTAGAGGACAGAACGGTGGATGTGCACATTTTGCGCTTGCGAAAAGCTCTGAAAAAACATGGTCTTGATCAAATGATTCAAACGGTTCGCGGAGCAGGTTATCGGCTGAATATGACTTGAACAATGATTGGTGGCGCTTTGAAATCTGGCGCCTGATCATTGTTGGCCTGCTGATAGTCATGACCATTGCTGCGACCGGCAGGCCCTGGTTGAGTGCCCTGCTGTGGCTGTGCGTGTATCTGGCCTTTCATCTCATAGATATGGTTCGCTTCAAACGCTGGATATTCGAAGGTTCCAGGACCCATCAGTTGCCAGACTTTCAGGGGGTCTGGGAAATGCTGGCCAGCATCATTGTTCGTGATCGAAAGCAGATATTGAAGGAAAAACGTCGGCAGCAGACTATTCTCGCCCAGTTCAACTCCACCGCCGAGGCCCTGCCTGACGCGACAGTCCTGCTGGACTCAAGCATGCGTGTCCTGTGGATGAATTCGGTTGCGGGCGATGTGCTCGGTATCCACTTCGGCACTGACGTCGGTCAGCGAATCGACAACCTGATACGCGACCCCAAATTTCACCACCAGATCAAGACTCGCGATCATCGGCAAGCCGTTGAACTGCAACATCCAACAGACGATACCAGAACGATTCTGATTCGTCTGATTCGCTTCGCCCACGACCGAATTCTGCTGATCGGCCAGGACATCAGTGAACGCAAGCGGCTGCAGCGTAGCCGGCGGGCCTTTATTGCCAATGCGTCGCACGAACTCAAAACACCTCTCACCGTGATTTCCGGATACCTGGATGCCATTTCTGCGGATCGGACGCTCGACCAGGAGCTCAGACCGGCGATCGAGCAGTCTCAACAGCAATCCCTGCGCATGAAACAGATTATCGAGGATATGCTGTCACTGTCACGAATCGAACATCAGGAATCTGGCCCCACAAAGCCAGAAAATGTGGACATGGACTTGTTGATCCGCAAGGTGGCCGGTGATCTCACCGACACCATCGAGGCTGACAGTCATCCATTCAAACTCAGTCTCGATGCTGGGCTTCATTGTCATGGTTCACTCAGCGACCTGGAAAGCCTGTGCCAGAATCTGATGGGCAATGCTCTGAAACATACGCCAGCAGGAACAACTGTTGAAGTCAGCTGGAAAATGAGCGATGAAGGCCGGCCCCAGCTCATTGTCCGTGATGACGGGCCAGGGGTTGCACGCAAGCACATCCCTCATCTGACCGAACGGTTCTATCGAGTTCATGGTCATCAGGGTTCATCTGCTCAGGGGACAGGTCTGGGCCTGGCCATAGTCAAGCACATTGTCATGATGCATGGTGGTGAGTTGGACATCCAGAGCAGTCAGGGGAAGGGGACAAGCTTCACCGTCAGCTTCCTGGCAGAGAACCGATTACCAGAGTCAGAAAGCAAGACCTGATGATCATGACAGCCTGTTGTCATTCATGTGGCATAGGCCTCATAAGACATTGAAATATATAGAATTGCGTGTGTTTATCCTGCAGATTGGCAGCAAAATGTAACACAACTGTCATAGTCCACTTTTACAATGCGCGTAATCTTCAAAGGCGAAATTTCGCGATGAATATTACTCGACACGTACTGATTGGCAGCGGACTGATGCTGATGGCCGGTCAGGCATTTGCTCAAACCGGGCTGAATTTCGAGTCCGAGGATGGACAGTACAGCATGCAGGTGCAAGGGCGTCTTCAAGTGGACGGCGCGCTGTTTGATGAAGACGTGTCAGACTTCGACAACGATGTTGAATTTCGTCGTGCACGACTGACATTCAAGGGCACGGTACACAGTGACTGGACGTATGCAGCACAGCTGGAGTTCTCCGGTGATGCGGTGGAGAAGAAGGACCTTTACATCGGCCACAAGCCCAGCGGCATCATGATTGGACAGTTTCTTCAGCCTTCCAGTCTCTCTCGCCTCATCAGTTCTAAATATCTGACTCTGATGGAACGCTCCAGCGTCGTTGAATCCCTGGCAACAGGTCGTCGCAGCGGCCTTGGCTGGAAGCGTGCTTCTGATGACTGGACAGTGTTTGCTGCAATCTATGACAGCGAAACTGACGGCGGAAATGAAGAACCAGGGTATGGCGTCAGAGCCACCTGGGCGCCGATCAATGCCGATAGTCAGGTGTTTCACCTGGGTGCAACACTGGTCAGCGAAGGTGCAAAGGATGAAGACACTGAATCATCACGCTTTCGCAGCCGAATTGAGGCGAATCTTGGCAATCACCTGATCGATACCGGCACTCTGTCCGATGTGGACCGTGTCAACAAGGTGGGCATCGAGGCAGCATGGGTCAACGGTCCCTTATCCCTGCAGTCCGAATACATGATGGCTAATGTGTCTCGTGATGCCGGCTTAGGCGACGTCGATCTGGACGGTTATTACCTGATGGGCAGCTACTTTCTGACCAGCGAATCGCGTCCCTACAAGAAGGGTGTCTTCTCGAGAATCACTCCACGCAGTGAGGGTGGTGCCTGGGAATTGGCGGCCCGTTACTCCCATACCAACTTGAGTGACGGTGTGATTGAAGGTGGCGAAAGCGACGTGATTACCCTGGGCGTGAACTATCACCCACACAAGCATGTACGTTTCATGGCGAATTATGTCATGGCCGATACCGAACGTGCAGGGATCTCCGATAACCCTAGTGTTTTCCAGATCCGGGCACATATCGACTTTTAAAACACATAAAAATCAGTGGTCTGGAGGATGTCATCAAACTGTCATCCCGGGTCACTATGCTGGTCTCAATCATCGATATCAAGTGGACATACAGACATGAAGACATTCAGCAGAACATTGCTGCTTGGCCTGGTGCTGGCAGCGACAGGCGCCCAGGCGGCCAGTCGAGACTACATCAGCGTCGTCGGCTCATCGACGGTCTACCCGTTCGCAACGGTGGTTGCTGAACGCTTTGGCAAGTCGACCGGATTCAAGACACCGAAGATCGAATCGACCGGAACCGGCGGCGGCATGAAGATTTTCTGCCAGGGTGTCGGCGTCGTTACACCGGATGTCAGCAACGCGTCGCGTCGCATCAAACAGAGTGAACTGGATCTGTGCAAGGAAAATGGCGTCGATGAAGTCATCGAGGTCCTGATCGGATTTGACGGCATTGTCATGGCCAATTCTCGCGAAGCGACTTCGTTCAGCCTGACGCTTGAAGAAATCTTTCTGGCACTCGCCGCCGAGGTACCTGGGCCGACAGAAGGTGAGTTGATCGACAATCCCTACAAGACCTGGGATCAGATCAACCTGTCGCTACCGACAACTCGCATCGAGGTGCTGGGGCCGCCCCCGACCTCTGGAACGCGTGATGCGTTTGTTGAACTGGCCATGGAAGGCGGCTGTAACCAGATTGGCTGGATCATGCAGATGACCGTTGATGCCAAGCAAGCCGGTAAAGACGGCGACAAGGCGACAGAAACCGAGCTGAAGAACCGCCACAAGAACCTCTGCCGAACGGTTCGTGAAGACGGCGCCTTCATCGAAGTGGGTGAGAACGATAATCTGATCGTGCAGAAGCTGCGGGCCAATCCGGATGCTGTGGGTATCTTTGGATACAGCTTCCTCGACCAGAACAGTGAAAAGGTCCGTGCCATTGCGATTGACGAGGTGAGTCCTGAGTTTGACAGTATCTCTGACGGATCCTATCCGGTATCGAGACCTCTGTATTTCTATGTCAAGAAAGCCCATGTCGGAAGCATTCCGGGACTGAAGGAGTTCCTGGCACAGTTCATCAGCGAGAAAGCTTCTGGTGAGTATGGTTATCTGACCGACAAGGGACTGATCCCGCTGAACGACGAGAAACGCGCACAGATCGTTGATGACGTGGCCAATCTGAATCCAATGACTCTTTAAGGCACGTTGGGTCAGTTTGCAAAGGCATTGGCGCGATGATGCGTCGGTGTCTTTGTGTTGCAAGGGAGCCTCTGAACAAGTCTGGACGAGTTGGATTGAGAAGGGAAATGCGTCCGATCAAGGCGCATGAGCTGAGTCATCGTGGTGCTATGGCTCAGCGCATGCAACGCCGAGCGGGCGTATTTCACGCTCAAGACAGCCGACCACGACTTGTTCAGAGGCTCCCTAGATGAATTTTCCAATAACCTTCCGGGTCGTGTACACGCGCTGCCCGGTTAATCAGCGGCTGCAATGAATAGCACAACTCTCATATTACTGATCATTATCCTGTGCGGATTCGGCTTCTACATGGGCCGAAAGCGAGCTCTGGTAGTCGCCGCTGTACGAGAGGGTTCCCTGCAACGAAACCGGACTGGCTTGTCGGCGTTGCCGAGGTATTATGGCTACATGAACTCGGTCTGGATTGTCATTCCCGCACTGTTGGTGCTGGGTGTCTGGGCGCTGTTCAGCAACTCGATCATCGAAGGCCTGGTCCTCGATGATCTGCCTGCTGAGGTGATCGAGAAGGCCGACAATCTGAATCTTTACATGAACCAGATCAAGATCACCGCCGAACAGATGTCGGCCCAGGGCATCACCGGTCAGGTTGATGATCCGGTCCTGCTCAATGCGGCGACAGATTATCTGCACTATGAGCGGACTTCCTCCTGGATTCGAACAGGTCTGATGATCACGTTGGCTTGTCTGGCAGGCCTGCTTGCCTATCGCAGGATACGTCCGTCGTCCAATACTCGGCATCAGTTTGAAAAAGTGTTGGAAATCCTGTTGATGTCCAGTGCATTGATCGCCATTCTGACCACCGCCGGTATTCTCCTGTCAGTGCTTTTCGAGGCGGCGAACTTCTTTGGCAAAGTACCGATCACTGAATTCATGTTTGGGACCAGTTGGAGT
>QIKT01000151.1 GCA_003233095.1 Oceanospirillales bacterium
ACGGCTCATATCGGGCCGCTCAGTTGGCGTGGTATTTGAAAGCGCCCATATGATATACGGGCTTTGTGAGGATTTCATCACGATCCGTACCAGAATAGGCATTTCGAAAGGCTTGTGCGCGCAACAGGGCGTTGTGCCGTCTGGATGGACTGATGATTGCCCAGGCTGAACTTGCCGCTGTGCCAAGCTGCGCGTTTTACGGGATCTAGGTATGCCCTGATGAGGCAGGCAAAAGCCTGAGGAACTGGCCAGGATCACGTTATCTACGCCATACTTCGTAGATAACCTGACCATAGTACAGCAGTGCTCGTACATCAAGTGAGCCGTCGGTCTTCGGCGGCGCAGCATCAACCATCTGGATCGTGCAGTTTCCCATCTTCCGCTGTGATCGCCTCGCACGCCAGGTGAGGGTGTGCAGACGCCACATTCCCGCCACAAGCTGACCATGCCCAAGCCAGCGCGCAAACGATATACTGACCACATCCCACACCGAGGAAGATCCATGCCCGCCGTGATTGTTCGTCTGTTGTTGAGCCTTTGTCTGCTCGTCCTGCTGGTGGCCTGTTCTGACAAGGATGAGCCTGAGTCTGCCTCATCCGAATCTGCTGACACTGAAGCTCCGATCGTAGCAAGCTCTGAGGATGAGTTGGAGGCATCGCCTGAGGAGGCCATGGCGGAGAGTGAACCGACGCCACTTCCGCCAGTGATAGCCGGGGAGTTCGGTGTCCTGAACATTCAGGAGAAATCGCGGACGATTTCGGCGGGCACATCGCGCAACGTGCTGGCGGTGATTCTGTCCGAACCGCTGGATGCCACGCAGGATTTCCGGCCGTTCATCACGCTGACGCAGTTGCCTGACACTCGCAACAACGCGGCTCGAGGCGAGGCTCAGCTGATCCAGGTAGATTGGGTGCTGGACAAGAATCAGCGCGAACTGTACCTCCCGGTACCAGAGGCCAATGCGAGCTTCCGCATTCAGGTGTTTGCAGGCTTACCAGCGGCCTCGGGTAAGACGCTGGCCAACAAGATCACCAAAGAACTCTATACCCGACCAGTCAATGCCAGCGTCAGTTTTGAATCCAAGGGCTCATTTCTGCCGGCGGACATGTCTCGCGGCTTGCCGATCACAGCGGTCAACGTGGACAAGGTTGATGTCGCCTTCCATCGGGTGCTGCCCGATCACTATCACGAGTTTTTTCAACAGGTGCAGGACCAGTATTACCGCTACAACCTCTACGGCTTTGATCAGATCAGCGAGCTGGTCTACAGCGGCCAGTTTGCGATTGAGGCAGCGGATAACACTCGCAAATCATCGGTGCTGCCGATCGATTCGATCTCCGAACTGAAGCTACCGGGTATCTACATCGCCATAATGTCGATTGCCGGGCAGTTGGCTTATGAGAAGGAAATCACTTATTACAGCGTGACTGATATCGGTCTGCATGTGCGCCAATATCAGGGCAGCATGGACGTGCATGCCGCTTCGCTGAAGACTGGCATGCCTATCCCGACCGTTGAGATCAGCCTGTTGAGCGAGAAAGGTGAACGGTTTGATCAGGGCCTGACCAGTCCGTCAGGCGTCGCGCAGTTCGCAGGAGGCGGAAGGACGCCGGGGATCATCCTGGCCAAAGCAGGTTCCTCTCTGACTGCCCTGTATATGCAGTCACCGGCACTGGATCTGTCGACCTTTGATCTGGGTGAGCGCCCTTCACGGCAGGGCGAAGTGTTTGTCTATTCCGAGCGCGACCTGTACCGCCCCGGTGAGGTGGCCACAATCAGTGCCCTGTTGCGCGACCGGGACGGTCAACCGGTACCGATTGCGCCGCTGAATGTCGAAGTGCTCAACGCTACTGGAAAACGGGTGGATCAGTTTGTCTGGCATCAGCGCGCAGATCAGGGCGGCTTTTACGGCTACGAATTGAGTATCCCGAAGACGGCGGCCACCGGCAACTGGCAGTTCCGTGTTTCCGGACCCAACATTGGACAGGTCAGCTATCCGATCAAGGTCGAGGATTTTCTGCCCGAACGCATGACGCTTGAGTTTGATGCCGCACAAGACATCTTTGCACCCGGTGAGGAGGTGCTGGTGTCCGTGCAGGGCGACTATCTTTATGGAGCACCGGCAGCGGGGAATCGTCTTGAGAGTACGGTGCAGATTACCCACGCCCGAACACCCATCGATGCCTTTGACGATTTTGAGTTTGGTGATGTCCGTGATTCCCAGCCCTTGCAGCGCTATGAGCTGAGTGACCTGATGCTGGATGCTGAGGGGGCAGGACAACTCAGGCCATTGGCGTCCAATCCGCTGGCCGGAAACCTGCGCTCACCACTTCAGATCAATGTCACTGGCAGCCTGTACGAATCAGGAGGTCGTCCGGTGACCCGTCGCTGGCAGGGGACCGTGGTACCGAACACAGAACTGGTGGGAATTCGCACAGGTTTCGGTGATACCAACCCCCGCGAAAACACGACGGTCCAGTTTGATCTGATCAAGAGTACGCTGACCGGTCAGGCGGTGGCCGTCAATGATCTGGAAGTGAGCCTGATTCGTGAGGATCAACAGTACTTCTGGGAATACAGTTCTGGGCAGGGCTGGCACTATCAAATCACCGAATCGGAGTACCCGGTGCACACTGATGTAGTGTCACTGGATGGCACAGGGCCGGCATCACTGATGCTGCCGATCGAATGGGGTTCCTATCGCTTTGAGGTGCGTGATCCGGTGACCAACCTGACCAGCTCTATCCGCTTTCACGCCGGTTATAACTGGTATCGGCATTGGCAGCAAACCCGCTTTGGGGGACAGGCCGCAAGACCGGACGAGGTGAAAATGGCGCTTGACCAGGCGGCCTATTCCGCAGGTGATACCGCCAAGGTACACGTCGTGCCTCCGGCTGCCGGCGAAGCCATTATCCTGGTTGAAGCGGACACCTTGCTCTGGACCACCAAGCAATCGATTCCGGCCGAGGGCGCAACCATAGAAATTCCAATCGGTGATTGGGCTCGGCACGACATCTACATCAGTGCAGTGGTTATGCAGCCGGGCGAAGCACGCAATCAGGTCACTCCCGATCGGTCGGTGGGTCTGATTCACTTGCCACTGGATCGATCCCCTCGACGCCTGACCATCGAGTGGGTTGATGCGATTGACAGCATGCGACCTCAGACCACCTTGAGTCAGCCGGTTCGTCTCAGCCATGCTGATGGTCAACCCGTCTCCGGCGAGGCCTGGGTGACGCTGGCCGCGGTGGATGTCGGGGTCACCAATATCACTGATTTCCAGACACCCGACCCCTTTGATGCCTTCTTCGGACAGCGTCGCTTTGGCATCGACAGTCGCGACATGTACGGACGGATCATCGAACTGAATGACTTTGATACCGCCAGCCTTCGATTCGGTGGTGACGCTGATTTGAGCCGCGGCGGGATGCAGCCGGTCACCGACGTACAGATTGTCTCGCTGTTCGAAGGCCCTGTGGCCGTCGATGCCAATGGTGTGGCACAGTTTGATCTGGACATTCCGTACTTTGAGGGTCGACTGAAATTGATGGCCGTGGCCTGGACCGAGCAGCAATTCGGCTCGGCGGAGCGTGAAGTGACAGTGGTCTCGCCCATGGTTACCCAACTGTCGATGCCGCGCTTCCTGGCATCAGGTGATACCACGACGCTGGCGCTGGATGTGCACAACAAGAGTGGTGCGGACCAGACGGTTGGCGTCTCACTGACGGTCGGTCCTTTGCTTCATGCACAGCTCGGCGATCGCGAACTGACGCTGGCCGATGACGAAAAGCAGACCCTCTATTATGATGTCACGGCTCTGGGTGCCTTTGGCGGTGAAACAGTCACGGTTCAAGTCGATGGAACGGGCATTGATACGGTGTTGCGAGACTGGACTCTGGGCATTCGCCCGGCATTTCCCGCCAACACCTTCCAGACCATGGAGGTGCTGGCACCTGGGCAGGAGTTGGACTGGCTGGAGGAATTTGCCGATACGGTGGCATCGACTCGTCACGGATCCATGACCCTGTCCAGCTTTGCCGAGATGAATCTGAAGAACCATTTCGGATCGCTGCTCGGCTATCCCTATGGTTGCCTGGAGCAGACCAGCTCGAAGATCCTGCCGCTGTTGTATGCCGACCGCGATGTGCAGCAGCACTTTGGCTTGACGGCGATCAGCGATGACGAACGCCGCAATCGCGTACAGACCGGTCTCGCCCGACTGGCGCAGATGCAGACGCCACAGGGTGGTTTCTCGCTCTGGGGTGACTCGCGCTATGAGGAGCAGTGGCTGACCGCCTACGTCACTGAAATCCTGTCACTGGCTCGCAACAAGGGTTACACCGTTCCAGATGCGGTCTTGAACGCCGCTGTTGCCAGATTGCAGAGCTATGTGGCCCAGCGAGTCTCGACTTCGCTGCTGCGCTACAGCCAGCAACCCGATCACTACGTGTTTGCCTATCGGGCCTATTCGGCCTATGTGCTGTCACTGACCCAGCAGGTCAATCTGAACCAGTTGCGCCTGTTATCCAGGAATGCTGATCAGGCATTGGCCCCGCTACCGCTGGTGCATCTGGCGCTGGCGTTGCGTCAGGCGGGCGATCAGGCTCGCAGTGAGACTTTGCTGGCACAGGCATTCGGCACCGAGCGCAGCGAGCAGTATCTGGGCGACTACGGCAGTCGGGTCCGAGATACGGCGTGGATGATTCATCTGCTCAGTGATGCGGGTCTGGAACCCACTCGGATCGCGCAGTTGCAGCTGGAGCTGGCCACGGCGATCAAGCGTCGTCGCTATCTGAGCACCCAGGATCACGTCTCGCTGTTTCTGGCCGGCATGGCCACCCGCTCCTTCATGGGCGAACCGTTCCGGGCCGATACGCTGATCGGCGGTCAGACCGAATCAATTGAACAGGCCAAGCCACTGCGCCTGACTCTGCGGCCCGAAGATCTGGGCCAGTCGGTGGGTGTTCGCTCAACCGGCAGTGATCCGCTGTTCGTCAACCTCGCGGTCAATGGCTATCCGCTGACCGCGCCGCCGGCTGCGAACGAAGGCATTCGAATTCAGCGTCAGGTCTACAAGGTTGAAGGGGAGTCGATGACCGCCGTTGATTCGCTTGAGAAGGTTTACACCGGTGAGCTGTTCCTGGTTCACCTGCGAGTGATCGCTGATGAGCGAACGCCTGATGCCCTGGTGGCGGATTTGATGGCGGCCGGTTTCGAGCTTGAAAATCAGAATCTTGAGAACAGCGTCCAACTGGCCGAATTTCAGCTTGAAGGAGAGCGTCTTGCTGATCTCATGCAAGGCACGCGGCTGAAGCATCAGGAGTATCGTGATGATCGCTACATCGCTGCCGTGGACCTTGGGGGCAAGCAACCGGTGCACCTGTTCTATCTGATGCGGGCCGTCACCCCTGGCGAGTATCGGATGCCTTCTGCCTTCGTCGAGGATATGTATAATCCGTCGATTCGCTCGATTGGGGAGCCGCAGCCAATTGTGACGGTTTCTAATCGAAAGTGATTTCTGTGGATATATTTTCGTTTGTTGACTTGGTTCAGGTTTCGACTGATTCTTTTTTTGTTGTTCGAACTCGGTTTTCGCCTTATGACGAGTCACTTTTCTTTCGCCGCAGAAAGAAAAGTGACCAAAAGAAATGCGCCCAGACTGAATGGGCAACCTCACGCCCGAATTCAGACGCGGCCTGCGCGACGTATAAGGAAGTACTAGTGTCCCGAGCGCAGCCAGGAGATCACCGAGGATCATCAGGCCACTGTGTTTTAACAGCGTTGAGAAGCGGCTCCTTTCTTCCCCGAAGGAAGGTTGGGATGGATGATCGCGTAAGCGATAGCTCTTCTCCTTTGGGACTGCTGTCCTGTTCCTTGAGCCCTCCTGAGCGGAGCCGCGGGACGTCCGAGGGTGGTCAGCCGCATCTGTTCATATCCGGGGCAGCCAGCGAAGGAATCACTGAATTGAACGGCGTGCTGCCATGAGTCAACGATTCACAGTCCGCCGGATTCTCTGGCCTGAATCCTGGCAGGGTCGCCTCGTGTGGCTGGCGCTCGGTCTGTCTGTCCTGCTGTTTGCTGCCTTCCTGATCCTGGATCGACTCCACCCATTTCAATTCCCTGACGATCAGCGCCAATTTGCCACCGTGGTGGCTGACCGCCACGGCGTGCCGCTGCGAGCTTTTGCTGATGCCGAGGGTGTCTGGCGCTATGCGGCAACGCTGGAGGATGTCTCACCGCTATATGTCGAGGCGTTGTTGGCGTATGAGGATCGATGGTACTGGCAACATCCGGGTGTCAATCCGGGTGCCTTGTTGCGTGCGCTGACACAGCGGATCACGGAGGGGCGCTGGATCTCGGGTGGATCGACCTTGACCATGCAGGTGGCGCGACAGTTTCATCCGCATTCAAAGTCGCTGACCGGCAAGCTGCACCAGATGTTCCGTGCAATGCAGCTGGAGTGGCATCGTGACAAGAACGAGATTCTCACCTACTACCTCAATCATGCCCCGTTTGGCGGCACGATCGAAGGCGTTCAGGCGGCATCCTGGGGCTATCTGGGCAAGCCGGCTTCCGAACTGACGCATGCTGATGCAGCGCTGCTGGCGGTTTTGCCGCAGTCGCCGACTCGCTTGCGGCCTGACTTGCATCCACAGCGCGCCGAAGCGGCGCGAGACAAGGTGCTCAAACGATTGGCTGATCATGGCGTCTGGTCGGTTGAGACGGTGACAGATGCGCGGATGGAGTCGGTTATCTCCCAATCGCTGGTCCAGCCGATGGATGCGCCGCTGTTGGCTCGTCGTCTGGTGCAGCAGGCACTCACCGATGGCCCGCCGCCTGAGTTGATCCGCACCACGATTGATCGCGACCTGCAGCAGCAGGTGCAGCGTCTGGCTGCCGATACCATTACCGCCCTGCCCGAGGGCAGTAATGCGGCGGTGATGATCGTGGACAATGCCAGCGCTGAGGTACGAGTCTGGCTGGGTACCGCGGCCTTCGCTGATGCCAGTCGT
>QIKT01000059.1 GCA_003233095.1 Oceanospirillales bacterium
CCACATCAATTCGGTTCACAGTGTGATCCCCTCCAGTGCGGCAACCGTATTGACATCCTTGTCGCCTCTACCGGACAGATTGACCAGCAAGCGATGAGACGGACTCAGTTCGGCAGCACGCTTGATTGCATAGGCGATCGCATGGGCACTTTCCAGAGCAGGAATGATGCCTTCTGTCAGGCAGAGCCGATGAAAGGCGTCCATGGTCTCCTGATCATCAACGGCCACATAACGCGCGCGACCGATATCATTCAGCCAGGCGTGCTCGGGACCCACACCGGGATAGTCCAGTCCAGCTGAAATCGAATGCGTTTCTGTAATCTGGCCTGCATCATTATCCAGGACATAGGTTCGATTTCCATGCAACACGCCTTTCCTGCCTGCGCTGATCGATGCGGCATGTTGCCCACTCGACAAGCCACCACCTGCTGCCTCAACCCCTGTCATGGCCACCTCAGTATCCTGAATGAATGGATGAAACAATCCCATGGCATTGGAACCACCACCGACACAGGCGATCAGTTCATCCGGCAAGCGGTCATGATCAGCGAGGAATTGTTCGCGGGCTTCGCGGCCGATCACCGAATTGAAGTCTCTGACCAGCATCGGATATGGGTGTGGTCCAGCCACGGTACCGATGATATAAAAGGTATCATCGACGCTGGCGACCCAGTCCCTCAAGGCCTCGTTGAGAGCATCTTTGAGGGTTCGAGAACCGGATACGACCGGGATCACTTCAGCGCCCAGCAATTTCATCCGATAAACATTGGGTGATTGACGCTTGATGTCAGTGGCACCCATGTAGACCACGCAGTCAAGCCCCAATCGCGCAGCCACTGTGGCCGAAGCTACGCCATGCTGACCGGCGCCGGTTTCGGCAATCACTCGGGTCTTTCCCAGGTGTTTTGCCAACAAACCCTGACCGACGGTGTTGTTGATCTTGTGGGAACCGGTGTGATTCAGATCTTCGCGCTTCAGATAGATTTGCGCGCCACCGATCTGATCACTGAGGCGCTTGGCATGATACAAGGGCGATGGCCGCCCCACGTATCTGGCCAGGTCGTGATCAAACTGAGCCTGAAACTCCGGATCGTGTTTCAGAATCTCGTATTGATCACGAAGCTCATGCAGTGCGGCCATCAGCGTTTCGGCAACGTACATGCCTCCATATTCACCAAAATGGCCGCGCGCGTCGGGTCCTGATTCAAAGGCTCCGCCAGGCGTCGATGCTTGACTCTGATTCGGTGTACTGTCGGATTTACTGGCTGGGGTCTGCACGACCTGTCTCCTGAACAAATTGACTGATTTTCCGGGCATCCTTGATCCCCGGTTCTGATTCCACTCCGCTACTGACATCCAGTCCATCAGGTGCAGCCTGACTGATTGCCATCCTGACGTTACCGGGATGCAAACCACCGGCGAGGATCACTGGTTGTGGCGCCAACTGATTGATCTTGAACCACTCAAACGTTTCGCCGCTTCCTCCAGCCTGTCCTGGCGCGTGGGAATCGACGATAAAACCTTCGGCGTGCTGATGTGATGCAATGAGTTCTTCGAGGCGTGGGTCATGAGTACTGAGCGCCTTGATATAGGCCCACTCGAATCGACGACAAAAATCGGCTGACTCGCTGCCGTGAAACTGAAGAATATCAGGTTTGACCTCTGCCAGTACACGCAGCACGTCGTCTTTGTCAGGATCCATGAACAAGGCCACAATCTGCAGCTGCCCAGCAGCGTGTCGGGTCAGCACTGTGGCATGTTCGATGTCGATCTGACGTGGACTTCCCGGTGCAAAGACGAGTCCAATCGCATCGACACCGGCCTCGATACAGTGATCAATATCAAGCGGTTGAGTAATGCCACACACCTTGATCCACTTGTTGTTTGAATGCAGTGAGTTCAACGTGCTCATGTGTGTATTTCCCTGACTTTCTCAGGCAATCGAACTGCATCCGGATATCGTATTGACTCAAGCGTCAAACCGCAGGCCGGAGCCGTCATTCCTGCCAGGGTTCGGTCCTTTGCGACGAGAACCTCCGCGATCCAGGACTCAGAGTGATCGCCGCGCCCGACTTCGATCAGTGAGCCGACAATATTTCGAACCATGTGATGCAAGAAGGCATTTCCATGGACGTCGCAGATGACATCATCCCGATGCCGCTCAATGTGAACACGAGTCAATTCACGGACGGCATGACGAGCCTGACAGCTGAGGGCGCGATAGGATGTAAAATCATGCTCACCCAGCAGTGCCTGAGCGGCACGCTGCATGCGATCGGCATCCAGAGGTTTGCGTATCCAGGCACGATTCAACCGGCGTTGTACCGGCCTCACCCAACGGTTGCAGATTCGATAGCAATAACGGCGCTCAATAGCCTCATATCGTGCATGAAAACTGTCCTCGACAGGAATCGCCCAAAGCACAACAACATCATTGGGAAGATTGGCGTTTGCGCCCAGCACCCAGGAACGCATGGATCGGTTGGCTGTTGAGTCGAAATGGGCAATCATGGCTGTCGCATGAACTCCGCTATCGGTTCGGCCAGCGCCATGCACCTCGATAGGATGATTCCCGACGAGCGACAAGGCGTCTTCAACAGTTTGCTGGACGGTCGGCCGCTGCGCCTGGCTCTGCCAGCCCAGAAAACGGGTTCCATCAAATTCGATAGCCAGCGCAATTCGCATCGGCGGTAGGTTTCCATGATCGATAACGAGACATGGACGAATCCAGGATTCGTCCATGTCTGTGAATAGTACAACGGTGACCTGCCTCAGACGTCAATCACCCATATCGTTGAGCAATCGCTCGGCCTCTTCCTGTTGCGCTGGATTGCCTTCGGCCTTGACTTCATGAAGCATCGAACTGGCACCCTCAGGGTCACCCATCTCCATGTATGCCTTGGCCAGATCCAGTTTGGTATCAGTTGAAGACTGATCTTCCGAGTCATCCTCGATATCCAGAGAATCCAGACCCAGATCATCCAGATCAGCGTCAGTGACCGCAGCCAGTTCTGCCAGTGTTTCGGCTTCGGCGTCGAACTGCTCCTGGACGATTTCCAGCTCTTCGGTGTCGGGCTCAAGCGAGATCGCATCGACCGGCTCGATACCATTACCGGACACAGCCTGCAGTTCGAACTCGGTGGGTTCGTCCTTGTTGTCCTGACCGATATCAAGACTCAGGTCAAGTTCCAGCTCTTCATCCGGGCCTCCCAGATCACCCAAATCGAGATCAATACCGATATCATCATCGCTGTCCGATTCAGCGAAACCAGTCGTATCCGCAATATCCATTGACAGATCGATGTTACCGTCACTACCCAGATCAATATCGTCAAGACTCAGTGACAGATCAGCATCGTCATCCAGAGACAAGGCAATATCTTCGGCCTCTTCTCGCAGTTCACTGGCCAGATCCTGAGCATCGTTCTGATGCCCATCAACCGCTCGCTCTGCGGACTCCTCGATCGAGTCAACTGCATCCTCAAGGCTCAGGCTATCGGTATCGAAATCCAGATCGGCTGGACCGCCGGTGATGTCACCCAGATCGATATCACTGGATGGCATCGCGTCATTTCCGTCCAGATCGGACAGATCGAACCCAAGATCGTCGCTGACTGTTGATGTCGACTCTTCCAGAGCGGAGGCACCATTGATCTCATCATCATAGGCAAACAGACTGAGGCCTGGTGCAAGATCGCGGCCCATGGACTTGATTTCAGCCCAGGCTGGATGAGAATCATCGGTGATCGATTCGCGCATGCGCTCGACCGCACTGACATATGAATTAGTATCTCGGTTGCTGTAGTAATAACGCATCAGTGAAAGATGGACCTGAGGATTGTCAGGATTCTTTTCAATGTCGGTCAGTAATTCAGTTTCACGATCTTCCGCAAACTCATCCGAACCTCCTAGATCACCCATCAGATCTTCGACTGAATCATCATCAGAGGACTTGCGTCGTCGCCAGATAAACAGGCCGGCGATCAGCAGCAAGACTGCAACGATTGGGCCAGCAATCATGGGGCTCTTCAAGCCGTTGAGGATCTTGTCCATCATGCCAGGCTCTGGTGTTCCGGCAGACGTTGAAGCGGTCGGGCTAGTGGCCGGTTCAGACCCAGCCGTCGGCGCCTGACTGGATGTAGCAGAGTCATTTGTGGAATCAATCTCACTGCCGCTGGTCAGCCAGCTATCGTTCTCGGTATCGCTTGCCGGGGTGTCATTGTTTGCCATCACATCCGCTGAGCTGTCGTCAAACAGACTGTCAGTTGCCGATGTATCAACGGGATCAAGAAAGTCTTCATTAGCAGCACTGGTGCTGTCACCTTCGAAACTGGTAAAGAAGTCATTATCGGTTTCTGTAGAATCAGCAAGCGCATCATCATCGTTAAACGCAGAACCATTGAAAGAAGAGTCGACCACCGGTTCAGCCAGTGTTGAGTTGCTGTTCTGCGAGTCAGCCAATTGACGGCGCAATTGACCCAATTGATTTTGCAGATCGGCCAGATCGGCCTCCTTCAGGCTAATGGCACGTTCAAAGTTATCTGACAGATCCTCCAGTTCCGTGACTCTGGAGCGCAATTCTTCGTTCTCCAGCTCCGTGCTGATGACACGCTCTTCGGCCCGTGCCAGCTCGGTACGCAGTTCATCCATGTCTGCTGAGGAGCCACTGCTCCCACGACGCTCGAAGCCCGAATCGTTGTTACCGCTTGGAGGGACGAGTTCGACACGCGAATTTTCCGAATCACCGCTGTCTCGACTGCCACTATCGGTGTATTGGCTGTCCACGCCTGCCTGAGAAACAGTGGGTGCGGATCGCTGCACGTTACCGGACCAATTCTGGTTCTGCTGACGAACGACCGATGTCGCGCTGTCGCTGGTGACACTCTGGATACGGTCGCGCTCGGGCAAGCGAAGAATCGCTCCACGTTTCAATGCATTGATGTTGTCATCAAAGAAGGCATCCGGGTTCGCTTCATACAGTGCCACCATCATCTGGTTAACCGAGACATCTGTCCCGGTCGCCATGCCTGATGCAATGCCCCACAGGGTATCGCCAGAGGTGACCGGCCCATAGCTGTCGCCAGAAGTCGCTGAGTACACCTCTGGGACAGCTGTCGGAGTCGGCGTCTGGTTGCTTGTACCTGGTGTCTCGGTGACCGGCTGTGGTCGTGTAGTCGATGCAGGTGGGGCGATCGTGCCAACCTGTGGCTGACGTGTCACATTGCTGACCGGCGGATCAAGCAGCATGACGTATTCACGCAGCAACCGACCATTGGCCCAGTTGGCCTCGACCAGAATTTCCACAATGGGGCTATTGATCGCGGCAGGCGTGGTCACAGCGATCACGAATCGATCCCGGTCATTCTTGATCACGTTGAGGAGAATCGGTGCGCCGATCCGGGCCTTGGTCAGGCCAATCCGATTGTAGTCTTCGTCAGAGGCCAGTGAGACCACGACTGATTCGACTTCGGTTTCGTCCGAATAGAGCAGTTCGATCTCGGCTTCCAGCGGCTCGTTGAGCGCCGACTTGACCGTGATATCCCCCATGCCCAACGACCATGCCATGGCTGGACATAGCAGCATGAGTGCCAGCCACCGGATCCTGGCTGGACCTTTTATCTGCACGCAATCCCTTGATTTCATATGCTGTCTACCTGTGTTTAGTACGTTTGATGAGTGAGCAGAAAACAAGCCTGTGGATTCCTTTAGACTCAGACTGTTATGCCGGTCTTCTCACACCATACCTTATAATTAGACTACAACTATAGATTATAAATGAGATTTTACCAAGAATTCTGCGATCTGAATCGCATTCAAAGCAGCCCCCTTGCGTACATTGTCAGAGACAACCCAGAGGTTCAAGCCATGCGGGTTATCCAGGTCGGCGCGAATCCGCCCGATGAACACCGGATCTTGCCCTGCAGCATGGGTCACAGCCGTTGGGTAACCGCCCTCCCCTGGCTGATCAACAACTGTCACACCAGGAGAGTCACTGAGCAACTGCCTGACGGCGGCCACATCAACGGATTTTCTGGTGGTCAGGTGAACGGCTTCACTATGGCCGTAGAAAACCGGCACTCTGACGGCGGTGACATTGACACGAATCTCGTCGTTGCCCAGTACCTTTCGACTCTCCCAGACAATCTTCATCTCTTCACGGGTAAAGCCATTGTCTTCGAAGCGATCGATCTGAGGCAGGACATTGAATGCCATCTGAACGGGGAAAAATGCAGGCTCCAGTGACTGGAAACTGAGCATATCCATGGTCTGTTTGGCAAGTTCATCGATTCCGGCCCGCCCTGCGCCCGAGACACTCTGATAGGTAGCCACCTGAATGGCCTCAACACCCAGAGACTGATGAACGGGAGCGACAGCCAACATCAACTGAATGGTGGAACAGTTCGGATTGGCGATGATATTACGCGTCATCCGTTCTGCAATGTGCTGCGGATTGACTTCGGGCACGACCAGCGGGACATCCTCGTCGTAACGAAATTCGGCGCTGTTGTCGATCACCAGCGCACCTGCCGCTGCCGCCTTGGGCGCGATGCGACGTGCCACCTCGCTGCCAGCCGCCATCAACACGATCTGACAGTCGGAAAAATCAAATTCATCCGCATCCATGACCGCTTGATCACGACGTCCGTAGGGGACACTTTCACCGACCGAACGCGAACTGGCCAGCAGGCTCAGTCTGGTCAGTGGAAACTTGCGTTGATGCAAAATGTCGACCATGGCGCGGCCGACCGTTCCAGTGGCGCCGACGACGGCGATGTGCAGATATGAATCAGTCATTGGCAGGTACCGGTGCAAGTGGAGTCTCAACATCGGCGTTCTGTGCCCGATGCCTCAGATAGTGATCCATGATGACCAGAGCCATCATGGCTTCAACAATGGGTGTGGCTCGAATGCCAACGCATGGGTCGTGTCGGCCGGTGGTGATGACCTCGGCAGGCTGCCCACTGACATCAATGGTCTGTCCTGGCAGTCTC
>QIKT01000166.1 GCA_003233095.1 Oceanospirillales bacterium
AGAGCGGATCAGGTGGGTTCATCAGGCACATTCGGAGCGGTGCCGCTGTTCGTCGGCACCATGCTGATTTCGGCAGTGGCGTTGACCGTGGCAATCCCGATCGGTTTACGCAGTGCGATCTATCTGTCGGAGTATTCTTCTCGTCGTTTCCGGGCGACGGTCAAGCCTATTCTTGAAATTCTTGCAGGTATCCCGACCGTGGTCTACGGCTTTTTTGCGGCATTGACCGTGGCACCCGCGATCAGGGGTTTCGGCGAGATATTCGGATTGTCGGTGGCTTCAGAAAGTGCTCTGGCCGTAGGCCTGGTGATGGGGGTGATGATTATCCCGTTTGTATCATCACTGACCGACGATGTGATCTCGGCGATTCCCGATTCTCTGCGAGAGGGCTCTCTGGGGCTGGGTGCCACAAAATCCGAAACCATACGTCAGGTGGTTCTTCCGGCCGCGTTGCCAGGCATTGTCGCTGGCTTCCTGCTCGCCGCCTCGCGAGCCATTGGTGAGACGATGATTGTGGTCATGGCAGCAGGTCTGTCAGCGAATCTGACGATCAACCCTCTGGAAGCTGTGACTACTGTGACGGTTCAGATCGTGACCTTGCTGACCGGCGATCAGGCGTTTGACAGCCCCAAGACTCTGGCCGCTTTTGCTCTGGGTTTGATGCTGTTTGTCACGACCATGTTTTTGAACATGCTGGCCCTGTTTGTGGTCCGAAAATATCGAGAACAATATGACTAAGTCCATTGATCTGATCAGGAAAAGCCTGAAGAAGCGTTATGCCAAGGAGCGGCGCTATAAACTGCTTGGAATGTTATCGGTATCGATTGCATTCTCATTTCTGGTCTTGTTGCTCACCGATATTACGGTCAAGGCGTGGCCGGCATTTCGTCAGGCAGTCGTCAGTTTGCCGGTTGAACTGTCTGCCGATGCGCTGGACGTCACTGCGCAATCAGACCTCGAAGAGCTCCGCGCTGCCGACTGGATGGCGCCGCTCAGAGCGACCCTGCTGGAACGGTTTCCGGAGGTCAGCAGTCGCTCAGAGAAACGCAAACTGTTCTCGATGCTCAGTGCTGGCGCGGAGTACCAGCTCCAGCAGGCAGTCATGGACAATCCCAACCTCATTGGCACCACTGTCACTCTGGACTATATCGCTGCTGATGACGTCGATCTGGTCCTGAAGGGGCTCATTGATGCTTCTCTGCCAGAAGATGAACGACGGGTGGATGACCAGCAGCTGGGCTGGATCCAATCGCTGCAGGAAGCGGGCAACTTGTCGACTCGGTTCAATACCACGTTCTTTACCTCAAGCGACTCTCGCGAACCAGAATTGGCGGGCATACGCGGTGCACTGTCCGGTACCTTCCTGACGCTGCTGGTGACCTTGATGCTGTCGTTTCCGATTGGCGTGGCTGCGGCCACCTATCTGGAAGAGTTTGCGCCGAGGAACAATCGCTGGATCGACTTCATCGAAATCAACATCAACAATCTGGCTGCTGTTCCCTCGATAGTATTCGGCTTGCTGGGACTGGCGGTGTTTATCAATTTTTTCAGCATGCCGCGTTCAGCCCCATTGGTCGGTGGTATCGTATTGTCACTGATGACCTTGCCGACGATCATCATCGCCAGTCGGTCGGCGATCAAGGCAGTGCCGCCCTCACTCCGCGAAGCAGTGCTTGGCCTGGGGGCATCCAGAATGCAGATGGTGTTTCATCACGTCCTGCCCACCGCCATGCCGGGCATCCTGACCGGAACCATTATCGGCATGGCCCAGGCACTGGGTGAGACCGCCCCGCTGCTGATGATCGGAATGGTCGCGTTCATCGTTGATGTGCCAACTGGAATGACCGATCCTGCGACTGTATTGCCGGTACAGATTTTCCTCTGGGCAGACAGTCCGGAGCGTGGATTTGTGGCCAAGACTTCGGCTGCGATTCTGGTCCTGATCAGTTTTCTGATCCTGATGAATGCCCTTGCCATTTATCTGCGTAACCGTTTTGAAAAGAGATAAGCCATGAACAGTCTGACATCTGACGCCAACCCTTCCATCAATCGCTCACCTAGCATGCTGGATCTGAATGTGGACAGCCACGTCACAGTCGGCGACAACGTGCTTGATGAGGCGAAAGTTCGTGTCCGCAATCTGGACGTCTTTTACGGCGACAAGCAGGCCATCCATGACATCAATCTTGATATTCGCGAGCGTGAAGTCATCGCTCTGATTGGTCCGTCAGGCTGTGGCAAATCGACCTTCCTCAGATGCCTCAATCGCATGAATGACACGATTGACATCTGTCGTATGACCGGAGACATCGAACTGGATGGAGAGAACATCTATGCCAACCGACAGGATGCAGTCCTGCTCAGAGCGCGCGTCGGCATGGTCTTTCAAAAGGCCAATCCATTTCCCAAGTCGATTTATGACAATGTCGCCTATGGGCCACGGATTCATGGCCTGACCCGCAACAAACCAGAGCTGGATGAAATCGTTGAAAAATCACTGACGCGAGCCGGTTTGTTTGAAGAGGTGAAGGATCGACTGGATTCGCCAGGTACTGGACTTTCGGGTGGTCAGCAGCAGCGACTGTGTATTGCGCGTTGTATTGCTGTTCAGCCTGAGATCATTCTGATGGACGAGCCGGCATCGGCTCTGGATCCAATTGCGACCACGATTATCGAAGGCTTGATTCACGAGCTGAGCGAAAAGTATACGATTGTCATTGTGACGCACTCCATGCAGCAGGCTGCACGAGTCTCACGCCGGACGGCCTACTTTCACATGGGGCGTCTGATCGAAGTTGGAGACACCAATGCGATCTTTACCAATCCGTTGCATGATCTGACTGAAAAATACATCACTGGACGATTTGGATAACAGCATGGAACACATGGATTTTGGACGGCACACCTCGCGAGAGTTCAACCAGGACCTGGAGAACATCCGCAATATGGTGCTGGAAATGGGCGGCCTGGTCGAGCAACAGGTCGGTGATGCGATGATTGCCTTGTTGCAATCGAACTCGGAACTTGGACAGCAGGTTGAAGACCGTGACGTCGAAGTCAATGCGCTGGAAGTGAAGATTGATGAGGCCTGTACACAGATCATTGCCAAGCGACAGCCCGCTGCCAGCGACCTGCGACTGGTGATGGCGGTGGTCAAGACCATCACCGATCTGGAACGAATCGGTGATGAGGCCGAGAAGATCGGACATCTGGCGATCAAGCTGGCCACCGATACACATCGGCCCGAGTACTATCGACATCTCGAACTGGTCGGCCAGATGGCCAAAACCATTCTTGGCAATGCGCTCGACGCCTTTGCCCGGCTGGATGCGCAGGCCGCGTTCGATACGGCCAAGTCTGACCGTAAGATCGATGATGAATTCGAGACCCTGTCGCGCGTCCTCATCACCCACATGATGGAAGACAATCGCGAGATCAAGAATGTGTTGCGGGTCTCGTGGTGCGCTCGCTCGCTGGAACGGATCGGCGATCATTCGAAGAATATCTGCGAATACGTGATCTATCTGGTCAAGGGCAAGGATGTTCGTCATATCTCACTGAAAAAAATTCGCAAACAGTTTTTCAACAACCCCAAGTAAGACGTGCACGAAACGCAGTCTTTTCAGGGGTCGTTCGGCAAAGACCTTGCGATCGGCGGCTGCTCGCTATCTATCTGTAGCCGCTGGCTATACAATGCGCGTTCGCCAAAATCAGCCCGTCCCATGCAGGAACAACGCTTCATACAACTAGCCGATGCCGGCTACAACCGGATCCCCGTCTATCGCGAGGTTTTCTCCGATCTGGATACGCCTCTGAGCGTCTATCTGAAACTGGTCGACGGCCCGAATGCCTATCTGCTCGAATCAGTCACTGGTGGCGAACACTGGGGGCGCTATTCAATCATCGGGTTACCCTGCGAGACTGCGATCACGGTTCGCGATTCTGTGCTGCGTGTTGAACGCCACGGTGAGGTGATTCGCAACGAGGCGGTCGATGATCCACTGGCAGAAATCGAACGTATTCGTCAGACCTACCATGTGGCTCAGCTGGACGAGTTGCCGGCATTCTGTGGCGGACTGGTCGGCTATTTCGGCTACGACACCATCGGATATATCGAGCCACGTCTGGCGCACAACGATCTGACCGATGAGATGGGCTTGCCGGATGTGGCACTGCTGGTTTCAGAGCAGTTGGCTGTGTTCGACAACCTGAAAGGCAAGCTGTACCTCATTGTCAACGCCGACCCGTCGATCGATGGGGCCTGGTATCAAGCGCAACGTCGTCTGGATCAGCTGGAGTTTCAGCTGCGCTCGGCCGGTCGTGGTTACCCGGAGACAATTGATTCGGAGCATCTGGTCGAGGACGATTTCGACTCCGGTTTCAATCAATCTGATTTCATGGATGCGGTTCGCCGCTGCAAGGACTACATTGTGGCCGGCGACATCATGCAGGTGGTGCTGTCGCAGCGTCTGACGGTGCCATTTCGTGCTCGACCTGTCGATGTCTACCGAGCCCTGCGCAGCCTCAATCCATCGCCTTACATGTATTTCCTCGATTTGATGCTTGGCAATGAACCGTTGCAGGTGGTGGGCTCCTCACCGGAGATTCTGATGAAGCTGGAAGGCCGTGACATGACCGTGCGGCCGATTGCCGGAACGCGCCCTCGTGGAAACAACGAACTCGAAGACCAGGCGCTGGAAGCGGAACTGCTGGCCGATCCCAAGGAGTTGGCAGAACATCTGATGCTGGTTGACCTGGGTCGAAACGATCTGGGACGTATTGCCGAGACGGGCAGCGTCTCGGTCACCGAACACATGGGGGTTGAACGCTACTCCCACGTGATTCACCTGGTATCCGAAGTACGTGCCCGCCTGAAGGAAGGACTCGGGCCGATGGATTTACTCAAAGCATCGCTACCTGCCGGAACGTTGTCGGGTGCGCCGAAGATTCGGGCCATGGAAATCATTGCCGAAATTGAGCCAGTGCGTCGCGGTGTGTATGCAGGCGCAGTCGGTCACATGGGGTGGTGGGGTGATTCTGATCTGGCGATCGCGATCAGAACGGCAGTCATCCGCGATCGCAAGCTGCACGTGCAGGCGGGCGCGGGGATTGTGGCCGATTCAGATCCCGAACGAGAATGGGATGAGACCATGAACAAGGGCAGGGCACTGTTCCGCGCAGTCTCCCGTGCCGTGCGAGGTTTGTAGAGATGCTGCTGATGATCGACAACTACGACTCATTCACTTTCAATCTGGTGCAATATTTTGGCGAGTTGAATCAGCAAGTCGTGGTGCATCGAAACGACCAGATCAGCGTTGCCGAGGTCGAGCGGCTGGCGCCGGACTACATCGTGATTTCACCGGGACCGTGTGCCCCTGATCAAGCGGGAATTTCACTGTCCCTGATTGAATCGCTGGCCGGACGCATACCCATTCTGGGTGTCTGTCTGGGTTATCAGAGTATCGGTCAGGTCTTTGGCGGCAAGATTGTGCGCGCCTCAGAGGTCATGCACGGCAAGACCTCGATGATTCATCACAACAATACCGGCGTCTTCCACGCGCTGAACAATCCGGTTCAGGCCACGCGCTACCACTCACTGGTGGTTGATCGCGACAGTTTGCCTGACTGTCTTGAAGTGACCGCCTGGACGATGCGTGATGGCGATCTGGATGAACTGATGGGCGTGCGTCACCGGAGCTTGCCGGTAGAAGGCGTTCAGTTTCATCCCGAGTCCATCCTGACCCATCAGGGACACCGGATGCTGGAGAATTTTCTGGAGCAACACAAACCCACATGAACGACATGCACAACATCCTTGAGCGCTTGTCTCGCGGTAAATCACTCAAACCCAAACACATGAGTTTGGCTATGAATCTGATCATGGACGGCGAAGCCACTGACGCTCAGATTGGCGGCTTTCTGATGGCGTTGCGTCTCAAGGGCGAGACGGTTGATGAAATTGCCACAGCTGCCAGCGTCATGCGAAAGCGGGCCTTGACGGTTGATATCGATGCCGATCACCTGATTGATACCTGCGGTACCGGTGGTGATTCAAAAGGCAGTTTCAATATTTCCACGGCGAGCGCCTTTATTGCTGCCGAATCAGGCGCTCGTGTGGCCAAGCATGGGAACCGTTCGGTGTCGAGCAAGTGCGGAAGTGCCGATGTCCTTGAAGCCGCCGGGTTTGCACTGATGCTGAGCTCCGATCAGGTCGCCGAATGCATCAACCGTTATCAGATTGGCTTTCTGTTTGCACCGGCACATCACCAGGCAACCCGGCACGCGGTCAATCCGCGCAAGGAACTGGGTGTGCGGACCCTGTTCAATTTGCTCGGCCCGATCACCAACCCGGCCTCAGCACCCAATCAGATCATGGGCGTTTACGACAGCGCCTGGGTACGACCGATTGCCAAGGTACTCAGACAGCTGGGTTCCAGGCACGTGATGGTCGTCCACTCGATTGACGGCATGGATGAACTGTCGACCAGCGCTCCGACTCTGGTCTGTGAGTTGAAAAACGGCACGATCCTGGACTATTCCATTGCGCCTGAAGATTTCTCGATCTCGGTGCCTGAGGAGGATGCGCTGCGGGTGGATACCGCGCAGCAGTCTCTGACGCGAATCGAGGCAGCCCTGACCAGCATCGATACCCCTGAATCTGATATCGTCGCGCTCAACGCAGCCGCTGCGATCTATGTGTCAGGCAAGGCGGACTCGATCGAATCCGGGTTTGAGCAGGCTCGCTCCATTCAGGCCAGTGGTTCAGCCTGGCAGCGTCTCAACGACCTGGCCAGATTTACTCAAAGTCTGTGAGCAACATTCTGACCCGGATTCTCGACGACAAGGTCGATCAG
>QIKT01000051.1 GCA_003233095.1 Oceanospirillales bacterium
AACAAGCCAGCCAATGCTGTATTGTTCTCCAAGCCAGTAGGTCAGAACTGTATGATCGGGTTTCAGTGCTGCTTGTAAATGCGCGACGCTCGCACCCTGTTCGATGCCATCCTGGTTTCCAGTTGCTTTTATGATCAGGTCCAGAGCACGATTGTTCTCTTCGAGTTCTGCAATGAGGCGATTCCGTAGGTGCGGCTCATTTTGACGAACTTCCGTGAGCTCATAGTTGATTCGTCGAATGTCAGCTTCCAGATGAAGGAGTTCTTCTTGCTCTTTTTTTGTCTGTGTATCGCGATTGTAGGAGGCATCCTGATTGACCCGTATCGCGTCGACTGCCTGAAATACCTTCTGAGACAAGGCGAGAAAGTCTTCTCTTCTACCTTCAGAATCCAATTGAGCCAACTGATCCAGATACACGTCAATATGCAAGGAAACAGATCGTTGATTGGCATCGATAAAGCCTGAAACGAACTCGCCACTGTTGTTGCTGAATCGTTCTTCCCAGATTCGGTCTTTCAGATCGAGGGCGGATTTCAGCGCCTGCTCGAGTTGTCCGATTGACTTTAGGTGATATGCGGTCAGATAGTGATGCTGACGACTCAATGAAGGATGCAAGTCCCGTTGAAGTAGATCAGTCGTATCGTCAAGTAGGCTACGCGCAAGACTGGGTTGAAAGGCAGTTGAGGTCAGATACCATTCTGCCAACATGGTCTGATGGCGTATTGTGGCGAACTCCGATACTTGCTCCTTCCCCTTGTTGAACTGGATGATTGCTTCGCTGATTGAGAGCTTTGCATCCTGGTTTTGACCGACTTCACTGAGCAAGCGGGCTTTCAGAAGCAACTTGTGCGATAGTCGCAATGCATCGGTTTCGATCGCAATCGCATCGTCTAGATGTGTCAGAGCGCGGTCCGGATGACCCAATATACGCTCAAGACGAGCGGCAGTCTGTAAAGCTGCGTTAATCGCGTCAAGATGAGTCTCCGTTTCAATCATGGAAAGTGCCTGAGTCATGTAGACTCTGGCGCGGCTTGGGTTGCCAGATTGGAGATAGGCAACAGTTAGACCTGTCATCAAGGAAATTCTGGAATCACTGTCGAGTTGATTGTTGAGGGACAGTGCAGCTGTGTAGTGATGGATGGACTGATCCCAACGTCCCATTTCACTATAGGTCTTTGCCAGATTAGTGTGCAGAGTGATGCGCAAATGGCTGGAACCACGTTCTCTGTTCAATCGCTCAATGGCACCTTCTGAAACGCGAGCAGACTCGACCAAATTTCCCAGTTGCTTCAGTGCATAGGCTTGGTTTTGAAGAGCATAGATTTCCATGCGAACGGCGCCCGTTTGCGCAGCCAACTCTTTTGCCATCTGAAAGTACGCATTTGCTTCAGTATATCGAAGTCTGTAATTGTTGGTGTAACCGGCAATGTTGACATTGAAGATCATGTCAAGTTCGACAGATGGATCATTCTTGAACTCTTCAACAATGTGTTGCAAGGATATCTCTGCCTGTTCCAGCCGTAATTGATAGACTGCTCCCGTATCGTCCCGATTCCGCTCGATCATCGCCATGATCACGAATGTGTCTATCTGTCGTCTGAATGGCAGGTCAGCGGTTTTTTCGATGTCATCCTGGAGGCTGGTACCCAGTAATGTGGCGCGTTTCCAATCCATCAGGTTCAAATAGGTGATTGCCGCGACATTGAAACGGCATTGATGTGCGCGATGGATGATTTGAAGCCGATCAAACTGTTCGCACGCCTTGTTGAGTTCATCGATGCGAGCAGTCCAAACAGGTTGCTCGGTAGATTCGGAGGCCAATGTAGCCTTTGCCATGATTTGCTCAGAATTGATTCGAACCATGTCATCCTTACTGACTGACGCTAGCTGACTCACGGTCAGTTGTGCTGAGCTGTAATTGCCGACCATAAACGGAATCACTACAATCGACAGGCTGGACAGGCCAAGGTTGGGTCCAATCAGCGCCGACTCACTGCCCCTCAGCCAGAGTGGCACATCGTGTGTCTTAACAGAACCATCAGGCATGGAAAGCTCGAGTTGAAGGTCTGCGCCTTGCTGTTGAAGCTCAATCAGGTAGTAGGACTGCGGTTCAATGTCGATCAGAAAAGTGGGTGTTTCTCGAAGAGACTCCGCAGAGATTTTTTCCGAAAAAATCAGCTGCGATGGTGACAGATTTGGGCTGCATGCAGTCAGTGCCAATAGCAGGAGAGCTATTGTCAGGTAGGGTAATGCTCTGCTGCTGTAATGATTATTCCTTCTCAATACCTATCAATACCTATCAATACCTATGCGTATTTCCGGAGTCAATTGTTTCTCAATTTTGCCCTTGCGCCCCATGACTTTCACCATGGCAACGCCTTCTTCAATATAGGCTGCCGGGATGTCGAAAATAAAATGTCTGTCGTCTGGATTCTTGCTCAGATGAATGTCGGTCAGCGTTTGGTCATTAATGGTCACGACTGCGGCGAACTCATGGTAGAAGTTGTAATTTTCAGGAGCGAGAATCTGTACTACAACTGTCTTGGGTTCATCACCCAGGTAGATCATGCCGTCGAAGTCATTGCCGGAGAGGGTGCGGTTGCTGGATCGAGTTTGCTCAATCTGTAGCAAGGTAATATTGCCACGGGGCTGTTGCATGGTTTGCAGTTGACCATAAAGGTATTCGGATGTGGTCTGTTGCTGGATCATCAGAAATGAAGGTGTGAGGACGGCAATCAGGACAGCAGCAGCTGCCGTAGCAAACCAACCTCGTTTGTAAATGGGCAGAGCAGCAGGTGTCGAGGACTGTCGTGATGACAAGTCGAATGCTGCACCCAGACGAATACCGTCTCGCAAGGCCAGCTGGGTTTCAACTTCGACCACCATGTCTGGATGGTCAAGCAACCAGCATTCAAAATGAGCCAGTTCGTCATCACGCAAGTTCTTGCTGACGTAGCGCTGGATCATTTGCTGATCAGAATAAGATACCTTCATTAAGCCTACACTCCCGTAAGTCGCGCTGTTGATGGGGTTATCGGTCTCGACCGCTTTTTTCCATCAACTTTCTGAGACGTTGTTTGGCCCGGTAGAGCACCCGGTCAAAATGGGCGCTTTCCAGATCAAGCTGTTTGCAGATCAGCGCCTTGTCTTCTTCTTCCAAATAGAACCGAATCAGAATCAATCGGTCCCGGTCTGTTTCCATAGATTGAGTCACTGCTCGTACATATTCGACCAGCTCTTTGTTCTCAAGTTGTTTCTGAGCGTCATATTCCTGCGAGATGACCTGTTCAACCTCGCGGACCTGGTCGATGACTCGATGGCGATTTTCCTGATATATGTATTCGCGTGCCAGGTTGGTCGCCGTACTTTGCAGGAAACTCGCTAACGCCTTGGGGTTTTCCAGGGTGCGGTTGCGAATAGTCTCGATCAGTATCCGAAACGTGTCCTGAAACACATCCTGCCTCAGCTGTTCATCCTGATAGCGACGCTGCAGGATCAACTTCAGAGCCGGCGCGTAGTGTTCAATCAGCGTGTGCTCTCCTCGAGCATCACCTGCATAAATCTGTTCCACGATGGCTTGTGGGTCGAACGCAGTCCGTTTGTTGTCTGGTTTAAACACGACGTTGGCATTGCCGATTGCTAAGGATGATTGAACATACAGTAACAGCAGCATGTCTCGGCGATCAAACCCTGCAATAACTATTCAGCGTTGTCACGGCTTCATCGTGTATCTGTCTATAAGGTGAGATAAGGCGTGGTATTCTCTCACCCCAATTGCAAATTTTTGTGCCATCTGCTTGCATGACTCGATTTGTGAGCGTGAGACACGTGATCTGGAGGGTGTGCTCAGCAGCGGTTGTACTACCCAGCAGCTCGCTTTACTATCGCCGTTCTGGCTCAGACAATGATTAGCCAGGGAGCCTCTGAACAAGTCTGAGCGAGTTGAATTGAGAAGGGAAATGCAACGCCGAACGGGCGTATTTCACGCTCAAGGCAGCCGACCACGACTTGTTCAGAGGCTCCAGTAGGTGCCCTGTGTGCTCAATTTTTGCAATGCTTCAACTCTCCCGGCCGCTGGTCGAATGTCGACAGACAGCCCTGTTGCAGTCTCGCCTCATGCGTCATCGTGGGCCGGACTGGAGTGGTATTGTCGACTGTGATCAGGGCGTGCTGGCCCATGAGCGGCTGGCGATTGTCGACATGACCACAGGTGCGCAACCGCTGGTCAGTCCTGACCAGGCTCAGGTGCTGGCGGTCAATGGCGAAATCTACAATCACACTGACCTTGAAGCCGAATGTGGGGACTACGCATTTCAGACCCGCTCGGACTGTGAGGTACTCATTCCTCTGTATCGCAGTCAGGGTGTCAACTTTCTGGAGCGTTTGCGGGGCATGTTTGCCTTCGTTCTGCTGGAGCGCACGAGCGGGCAATTTCTGATTGCACGTGACCGTACCGGGATTATTCCCTTGTACTACGGTCGTGACGAACATGGCCAGCTGCATGTGGCTTCGGAGCTCAAAGCCCTCGAAGGGACCTGTGGTCAGTTTCAGGAGTTCCCGCCGGGGCATCGAATGACGCAGGATGATGCAGAACCGGTTGCCTATTACCACCCCACCTGGACAAGCTACGACTCGGTCAAGGATGGCCCGCAAGATCCAGCGCTGATTCGAGATGCGCTGCGAGCATCCATCCATCGACATCTGATGACCGACGTCCCCTATGGCGTGCTGCTTTCAGGCGGTCTGGATTCATCATTGCTGGCAGCGATTGCCAAAGAATTTGCCTCCCGCAGGGTTGAGGCGAACGACAAGTCTCCAGCCTGGTGGCCGCAGTTGCATTCATTTGCGATTGGGCTGCCCGGTTCCCCGGATCTTGAGGCTGCTGAGAAAGTGGCTGATTCGATCGGTACGATTCATCACCGATTCGAATTCACCCTTCAGGAAGGGATCGACGCTCTGAGTGAGGTCATCTATCACATCGAGACTTATGATGTGACCACCATCAGAGCCTCGACTCCGATGTTCCTGCTGGCGCGACGCATCAAGGCGATGGGGATCAAGATGGTACTGTCCGGCGAGGGCGCCGATGAACTGTTCGGCGGCTATCTCTACTTTCACAAGGCGCCGGACCCACAGGCTTTTCACGAGGAGACGGTTCGCAAACTGGCCAAACTGCATCAGTTCGACTGCTTGCGTGCCAACAAGGCGATGGCAGCGTGGGGGGTTGAGGCTCGAGTCCCGTTTCTGGATGCCGATTTTATCGACGCGGCCATGCAGATGAACCCGCAGGTCAAAATGATTTCAGAGGGCAAGATGGAAAAACACGTCTTGCGCGAAGCTTTTGACGGCGTTCTTCCGGGCGAGATTCTGTGGCGCCAGAAAGAGCAGTTTTCCGATGGCGTCGGTTATTCCTGGATCGATGGTCTCAAGGCCATGGTGGATGAGCAGGTCAGTGAGCAGCAAATGGCGGCGGCGGCGCATCGTTATCCCATCAATCCCCCACAAACGCGGGAAGCCTGTTTTTATCGTCAATTGTTCGAATCGCATTACCCGTCGGACTCCGCAGCACGCTGCGTACCTGGCGGAAAATCAGTGGCCTGTTCCACTCCAGAAGCACTCGCCTGGGACGCCTCCTTCGAGAACATGGCGGACCCATCGGGTCGTGCGGTCAGCGGGGTGCATACCCACCACTACTAGGGAACCTCTGAACCAGTCATGACCGGTTGTCTTGAGCGTCAAACACGCCCCCTCTGCGTTGCATGAACCGAGCCATAGCAGCACTATGACTCGGTTCATGCGCCTTGATCGGACGTATTTGCCATCTCAATCCAATCCGCTTAAGACTTATTCAGAGGCTCACCAGGAGCCTGGCGAATTTACTCTGAACGGGCTGCCTGCCACCTGTACAGATGCAGTGGCTCGCGTTTGTAGATGACAGTCTGTCCGGTGTCCTGCCAGTGGGACACATCGATTCGGTCCTCGGTCAGTTTATCCGGATAGCCGAGCATGTAGCTTGCTGCTGGCCCCGCTTGTGTCGGCGCTCGAATCAAGCCCGGCTCCAGATAGACGAACAGATCAAAGGGTATTTCGCCCAGCATCAGAACAGGACGGTTGTCTTCAGGAATGCGGTTGTTGATAAACGCGGTCACCTGCTCGGGGTCACGCTGATTGGCCTGAATGTCCATCCTTCGTGGCTGGGCATGCAGATGCCAGAACAACATGAACGTCATGGCAAATAAGCCCGCGCTTGAGGCCAGTATCCGGATCAGGCCTGACGGCGATTGCAAGCGATCTGTCAACACGGTCTTGCCATTCCAGGCTGTCCCAATAAGGATCAGTATCAAAAGGCCCAGTGACAGGGCAAACGGATAGGCGCGATCAAACTCAGGCCATATCTGAGCGACGATCAGAAAGAGCAGGGCACTGATGCTCAACAGAGAAATCACTGTCATCACGATTCTCAGACCACGTCTGGACTGATCAGGGGCCTGCAGTCGTTGCCGGAGGAGCGTCGCAGCAATAATCAGTAATGACGGGAACATTGGAAGGAAGTAACGGACTTTGGGCTGTTCGGGCCACAGATAGACAGGCAGGCTGAGGAGAATGGTCCAGGTCGCGAAGACAACATGCGGATGGGCTTTGCTGAAGACGTGGCGACGAAGGTCGGCCTTGAAGATCAGCACGATCGCCAGGCTGAATGGAAAGAAACCCAGCAAGATCTCGATGGGATAGCGGATGCTCTGAGTGAGCAAATTGACCAGGCTGAATTGCCCGCCAAGGTCACTCGCCTCGAACAGCGTATCGTCGACAAACCCTTGCCAACCCATATGGTTGATGATGGGCCAGT
>QIKT01000074.1 GCA_003233095.1 Oceanospirillales bacterium
ATTTGATCCGTCACGCCTGTTCCTGAACCCCGGCGATGGCACGGCATTCATCGATGCATCGATCGAGACCGGGTTTGACGACACCGACATCGGTTCCGCGCTGGTCAAAGCCGACGTCAACAATGATGGCCTGATTGATGTGCTGCAATCGGTGGTGACCGCCACTGGTGGACATCAGATTCGGTTACTGAAGAACACCGCCAGTCACAACAACGACTACCTGAGAATCCAGTTGGAAGGCCCCAACCTGGCCGGCAGCGTGCTGACACTGTCGGACGGCAGCCGGCACCTGGTGACCTACGGAAACAGTTTTCTGGGACAGGAGCCGTTGCAGGTTCAATTTGGCCTGGGCCAGGCTGATGCGTCGCCGACAATGCGCAGCCTGACGGTGGAATGGCCTGATGGGCGCCGCTCGATCTGGGGGCTGACCTAATTACGAGGTTCCGCCATCTCACCCATGGTGGTCAGTCGCGAACACCTGATCAGTGACGGCTTTGAATAACAGAATCAATCGACTATCAATCATCACATCAATGACTACTTTGAAACGAGGCACACTCATGAACACGTTGAACAAAACGCTCGCCAGCATCCTGACTACTCTGATCCTGAGCAGTACGGCTTGGGCCCAATCGGCCGCAGTGATCACTGAGGCCGGACAGTTAACCTGGCCTGCCGCATCCCCTCGCAACGACGCCTCGTATCAACTGACACTGAGTGGCCCCGATGGCCTGTATATCCGACGGGTGTTCGAAGTCGGTGAATCGGTGGCCATCGCCTTGTCCGAGTTGCCAAGTACGGGGCAGTTCAAATCCGAGCTGATTGTTCAGCCGGTCATCTCCGATGCCGTCCTGAAGCAGCGACGGTCCGGACAGAACTCGGCTCAAGCCGGAATTCAGGAAACAGAAAGCATCGTCGCCACTTTCAAGCTGATCGATGGGAACTTGCCTGTCAATACAACAGACGAAGAGACCCGGGACGACGGGGGTGTCGCACCGCTGGGACAGGTCATTGCAGAAGATCTGATTGTTCAAGGCAGTATCTGCAGTGGTATAGATTGTGCAAACTCCGAATCATTTGGATTTGACACGCTGCGACTGAAAGAAAACAACCTGCGAATTCATTTTGATGACACTAGCACAGGCGGATCATTTCCTGCCACGGACTGGCGACTGGAGGTCAACGACACAGCCAACGGCGGCATCAACCGATTCTCGCTTGTGGATGCCACGGCAAATACAACGCCTTACACCATCGAAGGCAGTGCACCCAATAATTCTCTGTACGTCGATGATGCCGGCAACGTCGGGATGGGCACCAACTCACCCGCGGTCAAACTGCAGGTCAGCGACGGCGATAGCCCGACGCTCAGGTTGGAACAGAATGGCAGTGTCGGATTCACTCCTCAAACCTGGGATATTGGTGGCAATGAGAGCAATTTCTTCGTCCGAAACGTGACCTCTGGTTCAAGCCTGCCGTTTCGTATCCTGATGGCTGCAGAAAACGATCAACTGGTGCTCAGCAATGGCAACACCGGCCTGTATACCGACTCTCCGAATCAGGATCTGCATATCAGTCGATCCGGTAATGCCACCATCGGCCTGGAAAGCACGGCAACGGGTGACCCTGACTGGACCATTAGCAACAATGGGGCCACCGATCGATTCGAAATTTCGGACACCACTGACGGCAATGTTGCCGAGGATCTCGATGGTGCCGAATTCTCGCTGGATGCCTCGGGAAATCTGACCATTGCCGGACTGCTGATCCAGAGTTCCAACGTTCACGCCAAGCACATGATCACCGAACTGGATCCGGTCGAGATTCTGAACAAACTCCGCGCCATGCCCATTCACCAGTGGCAGTACAAGACTCTGGAGGGCGACCACATTGGCCCCATGGCACAGGATTTCCACGCCACCTTCGGTCTCGGCAACACCGATGAAAAAATTGCCGGCCTGGATGTCGCCGGTGTGGCGCTGGTCGCCATTCAGGGACTGACGGCCGAACTGGATGATCGCGATCAACAGATCGAGTCACTGCAACAAAAGTTGGCCACGCTTGAAGCCACCACACAGCGCCAGCAACAGCAGTTGAGCAACCTGGAAAGCGTTGAGTATCGTCTCGCGAATCTGGAACAGATGATGTCAGGGCAGACCGCTCAGCTTGCCTCAGCAACAAGATCTGTTCAGTCAATGCCATCACCAGGCAGCGATCAGGATTTGCTGGACTGATCAATATCAATGACCGCTAAGATGAGCGAGACAATCGTTCTCTCACACCCAACCGGGCGATGCTCGAGTTGGCAACGCAGTCCATGCAAGCGGTGTATTAACGCGGTTTGCCTGCAGTACAGGGGACTAAGATGAGATCCGTCAACATCACAATCGGTATGCTGCTGGCCAGTTTTTCAGGCCTGCTTCATGCCCAGGAAATCAACTTCACCGCATTGCCTGGCGCAGCCACACCTGGTCTGGGTGAATTGGTCTACGATGCCAGTTCGGACCGCCTCTACATCGCATCCGGTGCCGGCGAAATCAGAGTGATCGACCGCAACGGCACTCTGGACAGCGCATTTGCCGGGGACGGCATTATTGGCAACGATGTGGGTGAAAGCGTCCTGCTGGATGCGGAATATCTGGCCATCTCGGGCAATCTGATTCTGGCCGTGGACCAGGAGCAGCGACACATCCAGGTCATCAATGCCAGCACCGGGGCACTTGATCTGTCAATCGGCACCGATGGCATTATCGGCAACGATGCCGCCGAACCCGACTTCAGTTCAGTCAACTTGCATGACATCGAAATACACGACAACCAACTCTACATTGCCACCAACAACAATGTGATTCTGTACGCGCTCGACGGTTCGAACAGCAATTCAGAATTCTCAAGCTTTCCGGCCCAGACACTCCATTTCGGTCCATTGAGCAGCAGTGGCAATTGTTCGGACAACGCATTTGCCAACGATCAGCTGCTGTATGCCGTCACCCCGAACGACCTGAATGGCGCTCAGGGGACGGTGGCCTGCCTGGACAGCAACGGAATGGCTGAAACACTGGCACAGACCGGAGACATCAGTCTGACCGATCTGGTATTTGCCCCGTCCGCAGGGGACAGCTGTGTCAATCAGTTGCGCTTTGCCAACGGCACCATCGCCTATCTGGCCAGTCGTCGTGTCGATACCGAACTGCGCTGCATGGGGTCCGATGGTGGTTCGGCCACGGCCAACGATGCCAGCATCGGTGCCAGTACCGGCATCACTGTGGCTGACAATGCCTTGTACATCCGTGAAGTGGGCCTGGTCGGGACCATTTATCGATCAGATGCCTTGAACCAGATTCCAGTCATCGCCGCTCAATCCATTACTCTGGACGAAAACACCACCACCCCCGTGCTGATCACTACCGCCACGGCTACCGATGGTGATACAGGAGCCATGCTGGGCGACTGGATGATCATGTCCGGAAACGACAGCGTGGACGGCGATGCCGATCCGCCATTTGTCATCGACTCGAACACCGGTGACATCAGCCTCAACGACCCGGGTGATCTAGATCGTGAACTTGCAGCAGGCTTTGATTTGATGGTCACGGTCAGCGATGGGATATCCACCAGTGGCCCGGCGAGCATTCTGATCTCGCTCAATGATCTGAATGAATTTGATCCCCAGGTGGATGCATTTGCCAATCTTGCTTTCGATGAGAACCCGGCCACCGCCAGCCTGATTGTGACCGCCACCGGCAGTGATCTGGATGCCACCGCCATCCTTCAGAACTGGACCATTGTGACGGGCAACACCAGCGTCGATGGTGATATGGACCCACCATTCAGCATCGATCCGAACAACGGTCAGATCACGGTCAACGACGCCGCAGACCTGGATCGCGAGCTGACCGCATTGTTCACACTCGGTATCACGGTCTCTGACGGTGAAGTCACCAGCTCAACTGTGCCTCTGATGATTGCCTTGAACGATGTCAATGAATTTGTCCCACAGGCAGTCAACCAGACGCTCAGTGTGGATGAAAACCCCGCACTCAGTGCCGTGATTACCGTGGCTACAGCGACCGATGATGACGCCACTACCGTTCTTGGCAACTGGACCATCACCAGTGGCAACATCAGTGTCGATGGCGATGCCAATCTGCCCTTTGCCATCGATCCTGTCAGCGGCCAGATCACGGTCACTGACAGCGGCGACTTCGATCGCGAACTGATTGCAGGCTTCAGTCTGAGCGTCACCGTCAGCGATGAAACCTTCACCTCTGCGGCAGCCACCATCATCGTGAACCTGGATGACATCAACAAGTTCACTCCGGTGATCGGTGCGATTGCCCCGTTTGCCATCGATGAAAATCAGGCTCAAGGGTCCACACTGCTGGTGGCGACCGCCAGTGATGACGATGCCACTGCCGTACTGCAGGACTGGACCATCATCAGTGGCAACTTAAACCCGGACGGTGATGCCAACCTGGCCTTTGCCATCGACCCGGACAGCGGTGTAATCACCTTCAATGATGCTGAGGATTTTGATCGAGAGCTGGTCGACGTGTTTACCTTGAGTCTCACCGTCAGTGACGGCGAGAACTTGAGTGATATGGTGGACGTGACGATCTCTGTCAACGACGTCAACGAGTTTGACCCCGTGATTGATGCCGTTCCAGCCGTCCTGCTCAACAAGGGTGATGCCGACGGAACCCCTGTCATCACTGTGACTGCGGTTGATGAGGACGCCACATCTGCCTTGCTCGACTGGCGCATTGTCAGTGGCAATATTGATCTTGATCAGGATGGCAACCTGCCGTTTGTCATTGACTCTGTCAGTGGTCTGATCAGCGTCAATGACAACGGTGATTTCGACATCAAGCAGATTGGCTCGTTTGATCTGGCCGTGACCGTGAGCGATAGCAGTCGAACCAGTGCTGAACAGATCATCACCATTCAACTGGTGGCTGACACGTCTCTGGTCATTGCCGCGAACGACAGCTTCAGCCTGACAGAAGGTGACACGCTGAGCATTCCGTCACCTGGTGTGTTAGCCAATGATGAGGATGAAAACGGCAATGATCTGGTCGTCGATGAGTTGAACGGTTTGGGTGGGTTGGGAGCCAATACGGTCATCAACCTGGGCCTGATCGTGAGTCTGTCCAGTGACGGTACGCTGCAACTGGATGCCAGCAACGTCACCGAGGTTGCAGAGGGACAAAGCCCTGAGGTCACCTTCAGCTATCGTGCCAGCAACGGCAGCGATACTGATATTGCCACGGTCACAGTCAGCATCCTTGGCCGTAATGATTCGCCCGTTGCACAGGATGATCTGTTCGCACTGCTGGAGGATCAGATGCTTGACGCTAGTGTGTTCGACGATAACGGCAATGGAGTCGACAGTGACCCCGATCAAGGACAGTCGATTCAGGTGCAGAATCCGGAACTGATCACGCTGACCGGCATGGCTGGCACCTTGACGGTATCCGCTAATGGACAGTTCCAGTTCAGGCCTGCGGCTGATACCAATGGCACCGCGATGTTCGATTACACGCTCACAGATGGCAGCGAAACATCCACAGCAAGCGTCGTCATCGATGTGACCGCAGTTAACGACCCACCGATGTTTACAGCCGGCAGTAACCAATTTGTGAGCGCGGGAACTACGGGCATGCAGGTGATTCCCATCTGGGCCAACGATATTTCAGCAGGCGCCAATGAAGGCGGCCAGATGCTGGAGTTCACCGTGACCCCCACATCCGATCCGGATGGCGTGGTCTCTGCAATTTCGGTGTCCAGTGATGGAGTGCTGGAATACACACTGAGCGGCAACCAGGGCCTGGCGCGATTTGATGTCCTGCTGATGGATGATGGTGGTACTGAGGATGGTGGAGTGGATCAAAGCGACACTGTTGAGCTGATTGTGTCCAACCAGAACGGCGTTGAATTGGTCTCCAGCATTGATGATGGCCGACCCACCGTCGAAGACGGAGAATCACTGATCTATGTGATTGTGCATCGAAACGACGGACCCGATGATGCATTGGGTGCAGGCGTCACCGCCCTCTTCCCGTCCGAACTGATCAACATCAGCTGGACCTGCAGTGCCGATGTTGGCGCGACATGTGGCCCGACTGGCATCGGTGATATCGATGAAACGGTCGATATTCCGGTCGGCACCACCGTCACCTTTACCGTCGATGCCACCGTCAGTGCTGCTTCCGGAGTCATCTCCACAACAGTCACCGCAATGCCCGCGACGGCGGCCGATGAAATCCTGCCGGAAAACAACAGCGCCACCGACACGACCATCATTGGTGAAGAACTGTTCTCGGATGGATTTGAGGACCTGATGTAATTCCAGACCGCATCATGGGCGGATCACCCACCAAAAGGCCGTGTGACCATCACACGGCTTTTTTTTCAGTTTACAGTGATGGAGAAACCCTTCTTCTACTCAGAACTCTGTAGAGCATAGAGTCTGAATAAACCGCTCAGACTGAACCCTTCTGCAAAGACCAGACCACTGTCAGTGATCTCTCGACTGCGTTCGAGACGACAGTGTTGTAGTTTGCTTCTCCTTAACGGACCTCTCGTTCAAGCGCCTTCATCCTCTGGGCTTGATCAGTGCTGACTCCAGGCTTTGTGCCTGAATCCACTTCTGTCTTGTTGATCCAGGATCTCAGTGTTTCTGGGGTACAACC
>QIKT01000215.1 GCA_003233095.1 Oceanospirillales bacterium
ATTGAAAACAAGCGGTCTCGATCCCATCCATTAATGTAGAGACCACAATGGCGTCGATCATGCGTTGTTATCCAGTCAGACTGATAAAACCGAATCAAGGAGACCGTTTTTTCTTGCCGAATTCAATCCATGAACTGGAACCATCAACTTGCCGAGATGTCGTTAATCCTATAGCCTTAACCGTATTCAACTCGAGGTAAATCTCATGCAACACAATCCTTCAGTTCAGTATTCTGAAGTTTCGACCCTTCAGGCCAACAAGGTCCTGAAAAACACTTACATTCTGCTCTCCATGACGCTGCTGTTCTCTGCAGGGGTCGCCTACGCTGCAGTTAACATGGGTTGGCCGATGATCAACCCATGGTTGGGATTGGCGGTCATGATTGGACTGCTGATCGCCATCGAGAAAACCAAGAACAGCGGAATGGGCCTTGTGTTGACCTTCGCATTCACCGGGTTCATTGGTGCATACGCCGGACCCGTCGTCTCAATGGTCACCACAAGCTTCAGCAATGGAGCTGACATCGTCACGCTGGCATTGGGTGGAACGGGCATCATTTTCCTGGCCATGTCAGGCCTTGCCATGACGATCAAACGCGACCTGTCCTCGATGGGCAAGTTCCTGTTTGTCGGTTTGCTGGTCGCCTTTATCGCGATGATTGGTAACTTCTTCCTGAAGATACCAGCATTGGGCCTGGCGATCTCATCGATCTTCATGGCGCTGAGCGCTGGTGTCATTCTCTGGCAAACCCAGAAGATCGTTCGCGGTGGCGAGACCAATTATGTGTCTGCAACCGTGACCATTTTTGTCAGCCTGTACAATATCTTCATGTCACTGCTGCACATCCTGACAGCACTGATGGGTGACGACTGACCCCCGCATTTACAAGATTGACGTGTGAGTCACCTGTTGCCTGATTCCCGCAAGGGATTCAGGCAATTTTTTTGAGCCCACCCATATACGGCTTCAAGACCTCGGGAATGGCAATGCTGCCATCGGCCTGCTGATAGTTTTCCATCACCGCAATCAGGCTACGGCCCACAGCCAGGCCCGACCCATTGAGCGTGTGCAACAACTCCGGCTTGCCCGTCTCTGGGTGTCGGTAACGTGCCAGCATCCGTCTGGCCTGAAAGTCGCCGCAGTTTGAGCAGGATGAAATTTCACGGTAGGCATTCTGCCCTGGCAACCAGACTTCCAGATCGTAGGTCTTGCGGGCCGCAAAACCCATATCTCCGGTGCACAACTCCACCACGCGGTAGGGAAGTTCCAGCAGCTGCAAAATCCGCTCGGCGTGACCGGTCAATGATTCCAGAGCTTGCTCGGACTCTTCGGGTCGAACCATCTGCACCAATTCGACTTTTTCGAACTGATGCTGTCGAATCATGCCGCGAGTGTCCTTGCCATAACTGCCCGCTTCCTTGCGAAAACAGGGCGTGTGAGCAGTGACTTTCATCGGCAGTTGATCGACATCGAGAATCTGATCCGAGACTAGATTGGCCAGAGTCACCTCAGCAGTGGGAATCAGGAATCGGGCGGGTTCTTCATTGGTCTGGAAGGCATCGTCGGCAAATTTGGGAAGCTGTCCAGATCCGTACATGGTCTCGGCATTGGCGATCAACGGGACATTGACTTCGGTGTAACCATGCTCTTCGGTGTGCTGATCGAGCATCAACTGGGCAATGGCGCGGTGCAAACGTGCCAAGGGTCCTCTGAGAAGGGTAAAGCGAGAGCCAGCCATGCGAGCCGCCACATCACTGTCCATGCCACCGAGTTGATGTCCAAGATCGACATGATCGAGCGGCTTGTATGCAAACGTTGCAGGGCTGCCCCAGGTGCGAACTTCGACATTGTCGGACCCGTCTCGACCCTCCGGCACGTCATCCGCCGGCAGATTGGGCAACACTGCCATGAAGGCATGCAGTTGCTCCTGCACCTGGGACAGTTTGCTTTCGCATTCAGCGAGATCATCGCCAATCTGTCCCACCGAGTCGAGCAAGGGCTGGATGTCTTCACCTCGAGCCTTGGCTTGACCAATCGCCTTGGAATCAGTCTTGCGGTGATTCTGCAATGCTTCGGTTTGAAGCTGAATCTGCTTGCGCGTCTCTTCGAGCGCGTGATATTGATCGAGATCGAGAGTCAGTCCACGGCGCTTGAGTCCGCGGGCGATGGCGTCAGGATCCTGACGTAACAATTTGGGGTCCAACATGCGGCTTGATCCGTCCGTGAGCGTCTTGAGAAATCAACCGTATATTGTCCGAGAAACGACCCGGCTTTACCAGCACCGCAACGCCTTTATTCGGAATCTTCGGGGTATCGACGCGCTCTGATGTAGTTCAGCCGTTCGCCAATTCGCAATTCCAGCCCTCGACTTGCCGGCAGATAAAAACGAACCGGGTCAACCTGATCAGGAAAGCCCTGCTGAGAATAGGCAACACCATCAGGCAGATCATGATCATATTGATAGGCAGCGCCTGCCCCTTGTGCCTTCATCAGCGGCGTCGGGGCATTGCGCAGGTGATTGGGAACCTGAGCACTGCCCTCTGAGCGGACCTTGGCCATTGCGCTCCTGTATGCGGAATAAACCGCATTGCTCTTCGGTGCCACAGCCAGATAGATGATCGCGTGAGCAATCGCCAGCTCACCCTCTGGTGAGCCGAGCCGCTTCCAGGCGTCCCAGGCAGAAATCGCAGTGGGCAATGCTCTGGGGTCGGCATTGCCGATATCTTCTGAAGCCATTCGAACCATGCGACGACACAGATATTCCGGGTCACAGCCGCCGTCGATCATTCGGCAAAACCAGTACAGGGCGGCATCCGGATCTGAGCCTCTGACACATTTGTGAAGTGCAGAAATCTGATCATAGAACTGATCACCATGATGATCAAAGCGACGAATCTGATCAGTGAGGACCTGAGCCACCGTCTCTGAATCAAGGCTCGTAACACCTGATGCGAGTACCGTCTCAAACAGATTCAGTGCCCGTCTGGCATCACCGTCAGCAGCACGTGCCAATTGCATCAATGCATCGGGATCGATGCTGATGGATGACTCGGAGTCCTGATTGACCTGCTGAGCTGCGCGACTCAGCGCAATGAGAATATCCTCGTCACTGAGGGATTTGAGGACATGCACCTTGAGGCGTGACAGAAGTGCCTGATTGATCTGAAACGACGGGTTTTCAGTGGTCGCGCCGATAAACAGAAACAAACCGGATTCGATGTGTGGCAAAAAGGCATCCTGCTGAGATTTGTTGAAGCGATGCACCTCATCAACAAACAGCACCGTGCGCTTGCCCAGCTGACGATGCGCCTCGGCTTCTACCACTGCTGCACGAACCTCCTTGATACCACCCAGCACCGCCGACATGCTGATCAACTCGGCACTGCTGTGATTGGCAATGATCATGGCCAGCGTGGTTTTGCCGGTTCCCGGCGGCCCCCAGAGAATCATCGATTGGGGAATATCCTGCTGAAGCAACTGATGAATGGGTTTGCCTGGTGCCAGCAGGTGTTGTTGACCTGCCATCTGATCCAGTCTGGTTGGCCGAAGCCGATCCGCCAAAGGGCGGTAAGCCTGAGTCATGACTTCAGGGAACCTCTAGAAACCGTAGCGAGCGGTTCGAGTGCAAGGCGCACGGAGCACGGAGCACAGGAACCGTAGTGGACTCGGCTGTACATGAGGATTCCGAGCACCGCGCAACGCCGCAATCGGACCGCGCAGTAGGTTTCTAGAGGTTCCCTGGAGTGTGGTTTGATCTGTCAATTGGTGGTTTGTGGACATTTCAGGGACTCTCACTGCCCTGTCCCAGCGCTGCAGGACTCAGATCATCGATACCCAGCACGTCGACACCTTCAGGTGGCACGAACAAGAAGTCTGCGGGTGACAACCCGGTATCGCTTACGATGTTGGAGAATTGAATCATAGTGACCTGCCCAAAACCATCTTCGATTTCGAGCCCGGTCAGCACGGCGTCAACAAAGCGCAGATCAATCCGGTTGACCTCAGCCTGTTCTGCGCGAGAATGAAGCCGAATCACTTCCAGACCCTCTTCGGAAAACAGCTCTTGGGCCCGATATTGCTCAACCAGCAATTCTGGCTGCATCAGGGCACTCAATGGGCTCCGGGAGATTGCTTCAGCCTGGGATTTGACCGTAATCTGCTCCAGTTCGATATCGTAGTGCCAGATTCGCTGACCGTCAGCAACAATGACCTGCGGAAAATCGCCCAGATAATCCCAACGGAAATAGACCGGTGCCAGTAACATCATGCTGCCTTCAGTCTGCTCTGCTATTCGGCCATTCTCATCAATGACCTGTTGATCAAAGTTGGCTCGAGTCTGCTGCAGATTGGCCGTATAGCCGACCAGTCGGGACATGGCATTCTGATCAGCCTCACTGTTCGGCATTGTTTCACTGCCATGAACGTCGGCAAGAACAGATACTGGTGATAGCCAGATCAGCAAGACTATCAGTCGACTCAACATGCGCGCGGGGTTCGATTTCATCTGTATTCCTCAGAGTCACTGACGCCGTTCAGGCCTCAGGCGGTGGTGGTGCCAGAACTTCGCGGCTGCCGTTGTGTTCGGCCGGTGTCACCACACCTTGCGCCTCCATTTCTTCAACCAGTCGTGCTGCCCGGTTGTAACCGATCCGCAGCTGACGTTGCACGCTGGAAATCGAGGCCTTGCGAGATTTGGTGACGATATAGACCGCCTTGTCATACAACTCGTCCACTTCATTGGACGCATCCGGCAGACCGTTGTCACCGATGGCGATACCATCGCTGGTCATCTGGCTTTCATTTAAGACATCTTGCAGATAATTTGGTTCGGAGTGCTGTTTGAGATAATTGACCACATTATGCACTTCATGATCATCCACAAAGGCACCATGAATCCGCTCAGGAGTACTGGTCCCCGGAGGCAGAAACAGCATGTCACCATGACCCAGTAGCTGATCCGCGCCCATCTGATCCAGAATGGTACGCGAGTCGACTCGCGAGGAAACCTGAAAGGCAATCCTGGCCGGCACATTGGCCTTGATCAGTCCAGTGATAACATCCACCGAAGGACGCTGGGTCGCCAGAATCAGATGAATGCCTGACGCTCTGGCTTTTTGTGCCAATCGGGCAATCAACTCTTCGACCTTCTTGCCCACAATCATCATCATGTCGGCAAATTCATCAATGATAACCACGACGAACGGTAAGGTTTCCAGCTCGGGCACCTCGACCTCTAACTCACTGAACTCGGGCTTCAGGAACAGCGGGTCCTTCAACGGAGCGCCCGCTTTGGCCGCTTCGGTGACTTTTCGATTGAAGCCAGCCAGATTGCGCACACCCATGGCAGCCATCAGCTTGTAGCGACGCTCCATTTCAGCCACGCACCAGCGCAGCGCGTTGGCGGCTTCCTTCATGTCCGTCACCACCGGTGAGAGCAGATGTGGAATACCCTCGTAAATAGACAATTCCAGCATCTTGGGGTCAATCATGATCAGACGAACCTGATCAGGCGTGGCTTTGTAGAGAATGCTCAAAATCATGGCATTGACAGCCACCGACTTGCCTGATCCGGTGGTACCGGCGACCAGCAGATGAGGCATCTTACCCAGATCAGCGACGATCGGCTTGCCACTGATGTCCTTGCCAAGCCCCAGTGTCAGTGGCGACCGGGCATCGTCATAGGCTCGGGACTGAATGATCTGACTCAGGTAGACAATTTCTCGATTGGTATTGGGGATTTCCAGACCGATGACCGATTTGCCAGGGATCACGTCAACCACCCGCACTGACGTCACCGACAGCCCGCGAGCCAGGTCCTTGGCCAGATTGCTGATCTGACTGCCTTTGACACCTGGCGCAGGCTGCAACTCGAAGCGCGTGACAACCGGTCCAGGTACCACTTCGACGACCTCGACTTGAACCTTGAAATCCGCCAATTTCAATTCTACCTGACGGGCCAGGGCTTCGAGTGTTTCGGCCGAATAGCCGGATTTCTGTTCAGGAGGCTCGTCCAACAATGACAGCGGCGGCAGAGACCCGGTGGGTATGCTGTTGAACAGCGGCATCTGCACTTCCTTGGCCTTGCGCCTGGAGCGTTCTGGCTTGACCAGTGGCTGCTGTATTCGCGGAGGAGTCTGGGTCTTGCGACGCGCGGTGTCCGCCTTGCGAACTTCGACGCGAGCCTTGCGAGCATGACGCCCCTCGCGCCACTGACCCAATCGCTCACCGAGTTGGCCAATACCACCCAGCACGCGCATGACCAGGGCACCAATCCGGTCCATCAGCCCCACCCAGGACAAGCCGGTAAACAGCGTCAGCCCTGCCAGAAACAATGACAACAAGAGCAAGGTCGCACCGGTGACACCCATGGTCGATAACGTCAGGCTGCTGATGAACTGGCCGAGGATTCCGCCGCCACCTTCTGGCAAACTGACTTCCTGGGCGTGGAAGTGAATCTGCGACAAGGCGGTGCCGGCCAACAACGCGATGATAAAGCCGCCGAGCAGGATGAATTTTTCGGCTTTGCTGGCTTTCGATGCTTTGCGTTCACGAACAAGCAGAAAGCCACTGT
>QIKT01000203.1 GCA_003233095.1 Oceanospirillales bacterium
AGAACTGGAGATTGCTCAGCACTACCTGGCGTCCGGTGAATATCTGTGGAATTCTGGCATGTTCTGTTTCTCTGCCACCGGTTTTCTGGACGCGCTCGAGCAACATCAGCCGAAGATGGCAGAGCTTGCCCAGCGCTGCTTCGAGAAAACCATCTCCGATGATTATGCTGTCGAACTGGACGCCAAGACATTTTCGCAAATGCCTGGCATCTCGATCGATTATGCGGTCATGGAGAAAACCGATCAGGCTGCGGTGATCACCGGCAACTTTGGCTGGAACGACATCGGTTCCTGGAAAGCAATCAGCGAAATCGGTGACAGCGATCAGCGCGGCAACATGGTCTCAGGGGATGCCATTCTGGTTGATACTCGCGACACCTATGTGCAAGCAGGTAATCGGCTGATTGCCACCATCGGGGTCAACAATCTGCTGATCATCGACAGTGACGACGCCTTGCTGATCTCCGACCGGGAACGCTCACAGGACGTCAAGACGGTGGTCGAACAGCTGCGTGAACTGCGCCATGCCTCGCTTGATTTCGAACAGCGCCAGCAAGGCGACTGGGGAGAGCGATCGCCACTGTTTCACAACGATCATGTGCGGATCGAACAAGTCACGCTGCATTCGGGCTTTGAGCTTGCCGCACCACTGGAGCGATCTGGCCAAACGACCTGGCTGATTCTGAACGGTCGCGGCGAGTTGGTGCTCGGGGCTGAGCATATCAATCTGGCTGAAAATCAGGTAATCTCTGCCGCCCCTGATGTGCAATGGCACATCCGCAACGACCATAACCAGGACATGATTCTGATAGAAATACAGCAATGAGCGGAAAACTCTATATCAAGACCCACGGCTGCCAGATGAACGTGTACGACTCGGACAAGATGGCCGACGTGCTGGCCCAGTCGCACCAGATGGAACTGACCGAGAACGAGTCAGATGCCGACGTGATCTTGATCAATACCTGCTCGATACGCGAGAAAGCTCAGGAAAAGGTCTTTTCCCAACTCGGTCGATGGAAAAAACTGAAAGCCGGTGGCAAACCGGTGATCATCGGTGTTGCAGGCTGTGTCGCCAGTCAGGAGGGTGCCGACATCATCAAGCGTGCACCATTTGTAGACATGGTTTTTGGTCCACAAACACTACACCGCCTGCCAGCCATGATCGATCAGGTTCGCAACGAGCAACGACCAGTCGTGGATATCAGCTTCCCGGAGATCGAAAAATTCGATCATCTGCCCGAAGCCAGAACCACCGGAGCAACCGCCTTTGTCTCGGTCATGGAGGGCTGCAGCAAGTACTGCAGTTTCTGCGTGGTGCCCTACACCCGAGGCGAGGAAGTCTCCCGACCGTTTGACGATGTCATTGCTGAAGTGGCTTCGCTGGCGGAGCGCGGCGTTCGCGAAGTCAATTTGCTGGGTCAGAACGTGAATGCCTATCGCGGCCCGATGTTCGATGATCAGATCGCCGACCTGGCTCTGCTCATCGATTACATCGCCCAGATCGAGGGCATGGATCGGATTCGTTACACGACATCGCACCCGGTCGAATTCACCAATCGACTGGCCGATACCTTTGCCAACGTGCCAGAACTGGCCGCCTTCCTGCATCTGCCCGTGCAGAGCGGATCAGATCGAATTCTGACCGCCATGAAGCGCGGTCATACCGCGATCGAATACAAGCAGAAGATTCGCCGTGTGCGTGCCGCACGCCCTGGCATCAGTATTTCATCGGACTTCATTGTCGGCTTTCCGGGAGAGACCGATGCCGACTTTGACGACACCATGTCGCTGATCGAAGAGATTCGATACGATCAAAGCTTCTCGTTCATCTACAGCGCGCGTCCAGGCACTCCGGCTGCGTCGTTGCCCGACAGCACCCCGATGACGGTCAAGAAGCAGCGGCTGGCCCGTCTGCAGGAGACCATCAACGGCTTTGCCTCCGAGATTTCCGAATCCATGGTTGGAAGCACCCAACGGGTGCTGATCGAGGGAACCTCAAAGAAGGATGAGAACGAACTCTCGGGCCGTACCGAAAATAACCGGGTGGTCAATTTCCCCGGCAATTCGCGCCTCATTGGCCAATTTGTCGATTTGACAATTTCCGACGCCTATCGCAACTCGCTGCGCGGCGAGATCATCACTCACTGAGTGACCACCACGATGCCTGACCTATCCTCCGAACAACAGACTTTCGAGTTATCGCCTCTGGACAACGAGCGACTGTCCAATCTCTGCGGTCAATTTGACGAGCACTTGCGACAGATCGAACGCAGCACTATGGCTCAAATTTCGGCACGAGGCGGCATTTTTCAGCTGAATGGCGAAGTCAGTTCGATCGTGCTGGCCCGCAAGGCCATTCTGTCCCTGTACAAGATGACTGACCGAGAATCGCTAACGCCACACAAGGTCAATCTGGCCTTGCAACAGTCCTCGCTGGAAGAAGAGCTGATTGATGACAGCGCTGATGGCATCAACATCAAGACCAAGCGAGGCTGGGTTACCGGACGCGGCGGCAACCAGAAAAACTACCTCGCCGCGATACTGAACAATGACATCAGCTTCGGCATTGGTCCGGCCGGAACCGGCAAAACCTTTCTGGCAGTAGCCTCAGCGGTCGAAGCGCTTCAAACCGATCGAGTGCAGCGACTGATCCTGACCCGACCCGCAGTGGAAGCTGGCGAACGACTGGGCTTCCTGCCCGGTGATCTGGCCGACAAGGTCGACCCGTATCTGAGACCGCTGTACGACGCATTGTACGAGATGATCGGCTTTGACAAGGTGGCCAAGCTGATCGAGCGTCATGTGATCGAAATTGCGCCGCTGGCCTTCATGCGTGGTCGCACGCTCAACGATGCCTTCGTGATTCTGGATGAAGCCCAGAACACTACCACCGAGCAGATGAAGATGTTTCTGACCCGAATCGGTTTTGGCTCCAAGGCGGTAGTGACCGGTGACCTGACGCAGACTGACCTGCCCCGTCACATGAGTTCGGGTCTGCAACAGTCAATCGACATCCTCTCGGCAACCGAGGGAATTTCGCACACCTTCTTCGAGGCGCGAGATGTCGTCCGTCACCCTCTGGTCAAACGTGTGGTTCTTGCCTACGAAGCCTTCGAGGAGGCCAACGAAGCACAAAGAGCAGCGTCTGACCACCCGCAGACGTCCTGAGTCTGAGCGCATGAACCCATCCAGCATCATCACCATCAGTCGAGCCGATGGCTTGCCAGAGTATCCGGACGATGTCGTGCTTGAAGCCTGGTGTCTGCACGTCCTTGACGCTCAGGGTGAGCAGGGTCACATCGACATTCGATTGATGGGCAGCGATGAGATTCAGGCTTTGAACCGGCAGTATCGTCAACGCGACCAGTCCACCAATATCCTGTCCTTTGCTGCGCCAGTGCCAGCGTCGCTTGCCGAACGTCATCTGGGCGACATCGCGGCCTGTGCCGAGGTGATTTTTGATGAAGCTCGCCATCAGAACAAGCCACTACCGCATCACTGGGCACACATGATGACGCATGCCGTCTTGCATTTGCTCGGTCATGACCACATTGACGAAGCTCAGGCTGAACAGATGGAACAGCTGGAACGTGATCTGCTGGCCCATCTGTCAATCCCCGACCCGTATCTGGACCGTTCTGCCAACTCGGCAGAATCGTGACAAGCCCAAGAGCTGGTGTATCATTCACGTTCGAACAGACAGGAGATGAAGCTGTGACCTTCGTGGTCATCTATAGCGCTCATGAACGACGAGACTTCGAGTAGTACCGAGCCCGAACCACGAACGTGGTTGGAAAAGATTGGTCAGGCCTTTACCAGCCGAGAACCGCGAAACAGACAGGAACTGCTCACATTCCTGACCGACGCAGAACAACGCGGCATTCTCGACACTGAAACCCACCGCATGCTTCAGGGGGCACTTGACGTCTCCGAGATGCAGGTCCGTGATGCCATGATCCCTCGCGGTCAGATGGTGTGCATCAAGCATTCCGACACTCTGGATGCCATTCTCGAACAAGTGGTCGATTCGGGCCATTCACGGTTTCCGGTCATCAAGGACGACAAGGACGAGGTGGTCGGCACCCTGCTGGCGAAAGATTTGCTGCGCCGCAAGACGAATGGGGAGTCACCGTTCGAACTGAAGAGTTTCATGCGCGACACGGTCTTCATTCCCGAGTCCAAGCGCCTGAATATCCTGCTCAAGGAGTTTCGTGCCAACCGCAACCACATGGCAGTGGTACTGGATGAGTATGGCGGCGTGTCGGGCCTGATCACTATCGAGGATGTGCTGGAAGAAATCGTCGGCGAAATCGGTGACGAGCACGACTCCGAAGAGACCGCCGACATTCTCCCCTTTGGCGACAACAAATACACCGTAATGGCACTGACACCGATCGATAATTTCAACAGTTTCTTCAAGACCAGCTTTTCTGACGAGGAGTTTGACACCATCGGCGGGTATCTGACCGGGCACATGGGTCGATTGCCTGAACACGGCGAGCGCATTGTGCTTGGGTCACTGGAATTCGAAGTGCTGCGTGCGGGCAGTCGTCGATTGCTGGTGCTGGGTGTGACGATCAACCTCGACAATGAACCAACCGAGCCGACCTGAACCACAGCGCCTGTGCGTGTGTCTGGCGCGGGTTCTTCTGCTGGGGCTTTGCCTGCCGCTCATGGTTCTGGCACAGCCTGCGCGCACGATCGAAGGGGACCCCGACACCGGTGACCTGTCACTCTATGTCGACATCGATATCCAGCTCCTGACGATCGGCCCGGGCCCGACCTACTGGGAGCGCTTTGGCCACAACACTCTGATCGTGAGCAACCGCATCAGCGGACGCTCCGACTCCTACAACTATGGCATGTTCGATTTCGGACAGGCCAACTTCATGCTGAATTTTCTGCGCGGCAGAATGATGTATCGCATGGAAACCTACACCGCTGACAACGATCTTCAGTATTATCAGCAACAGAATCGCAGCATGCAGTTGCAAACCCTGAACCTGAGTCCTGCCCAGAAGAAGAGCCTGATCGATTTTACCGAATGGAATCGACAACCTGAGAATGCGGCCTATCGGTATCGCTATTTCACTGCCAACTGCTCGACCCGGCTGCGCGACGTGATCGACTGGACGCTGAGCGGGTCACTGCGCCAGACCTTCGAACCACAAGTGGCTCCTGAAACTATTCGTGAATCGGTACGTCGCTACGCCAGTACCATTCCCTGGATGCTGGCTGGCACCATGCTGGGGCTCGGCCAATCAAGCGATGAGCCACTGTCACGCTGGGGACATTTCTACCTGCCCGAAGAACTGATGCTGGGTCTGCGTGAGCTGACGGCTGAGCATGACGGCAGGCCGCTGGTCAGTGAGGATATCTCCCTTTCTGTCGACCCGATTCAGACACCCACCATTCACTATGGGCTGCTGATTCTGATTGGCCTGGGGATCGGAGTCACCCTGGCGGCCATGCTGTGGTTGTTATCGCGCAGTGAACGCAGCGCTCGCTGGTGGTTGATGGGGCTGCATGGTCTGCTCGGACTGACCAGCCTGTGTCTTCTCGGGTTGTGGGTCCTGACCGAACATATCGACGCCTACTGGAATGAAAACCTGTTGCTGTTCTCACCACTGAGCCTGTGGGTGATGGGGAGCCTGTGGCGACATCAGTTCAGTCGAGCACTGTCAGTCCGAGTGGCCTGGCTGTTGCTGCTGCCGGCAAGCATTGGACTTGGGCTGCATTTGATCCCGTCCATGGGGCAACAAAATGCCGAAGTCATCGCGCTGATCCTGCCACTGCATCTGATGACCCTGGGTCTGATCAGGCGCTTTTCAGCCACTCAGAACTCTGCGTAAACAGAGTCCGGGCACTCATCTGTTTCAGGTCAGGAACTGGCGACTTTGGCGCGCTGCTGCTCACCGCGTGCCAAGGCTCGTAGAATGTTCTGCGCCGCAAACGTGTTGAGCAGACAGGGATTGAATTCATCCTTGGATGAGTCGCGCAGGAGCGTCGCACGATTCGATTTCGTCGCAACCGCATAGCCCACCGATCACTCACCCCAACTGCTGTTTGACAATTTCGATAAACTCGATGATCTGCACGTCCTCGTGACGCGGGTCCTGCATCAGCTTGGCATACAGGTCATTGATGACCGAACGTGCCCCTTCAATGCTCTGCAGAAAGAAATTCTTGCTGAAATACTGCAAGTCGTCCATCAATCAGCAGCAGGAGTGTTGTTAGGGAACCTCTGAACAAGGCGTGACCGGCTGTCTTGAGCGTGAAATACGCCCGCTCTGCGTTGCATGAACCGAGCCATAGCACCACTATGACTCAGCTCATGCGCCTTGATCTGGCGCATTTCCCTACTCAATCCAACTCGCTTAAGACTTGTTCAGAGGCTCCTTAGACGACGTGGCAGCTCGGAGTTTTCGTTCTTGACTTCTTTGATCCCTTTATCGGTGGTGAAGGGAATGGCTTCAGCGTGCATGCGCTGTCTCCATTACAGGTGATGCAGA
>QIKT01000058.1 GCA_003233095.1 Oceanospirillales bacterium
GGGTTATTCGGGTCACTGAGCGGACCATCGACAAACACGGCCAGGGGCTGCTGTTACCGGACCTCACTGTGGAGGGCTGGTGGACGACGCTCGCAGCGCCTGACGATCAAGCGATTATTGATCTTTATTGCGATCATGCGACCTCCGGGCAATTCCACAGCGAATTCAAAACCGATCTGGATATTGAACGCCTGCCTTCGGGCAGGTTTGACACCAATGATCTGGTGTTGGCCTACAACACCCTGCGCTGGATTGGTTTAACCCGAGTCACCGACCGTGCCCGTGGACCTCGACAAGTCTCGGCCGACAGCCTGCCCTCTGGACGCTTGTCGATATAAGCATCCCCTGACGGCCATCGACAAGCGGCTCCGCTCCAACCTCCTCTAATTTTCGAACCCATCCTCAAACAGATCGTCTTCAAGCACCGGTGGCTCGCAGCGCATGCTGTTACGGTCAAAACTCACGAATTGACTATTCACGAGCCAAACAACGGTCGTCACTTCATCAAAGTCGGCAGTGAACACCTCTGGAAACACACCCGTTTCAAATGTGCTTGGTTGGCCTCGGTCTACTGGATCGGGGAAAAAAAAGTTATTCAGGGAGCCGATAACCGTGCCGAATGGGGGTCCCATATTGATATAACCAATGACTGCGACCAAGGTGGTGGCATTCGGATCCCCACCATCGTCTACGCAGTTGAGAAACGGCGTGAAGGGTCCTCCTGCCCTGGCAAGACCGCTTGCCAACAACAGTCCAATCAACAGCAATCCTCGTGCACGTCGACCTGTGCTGCAGAGTCTGATCTGTTTGATCATCAATAAAATCTCCCGTATGGGTTGAATCCCAATGACCCATCAGGGTCGTCCTTCACTGACAGCGACAGGCGGAGCTGAAGAGTCTCAGGCTGCCATTGGCGACGCCATATCCTCTTCTTGAAACCAGTCGCCACGCCATTGATGAAAACAAGATCGATCTGAGGCTGCGGAACAGGTTCTGCTTAATGCTGCGACATCTGACGAGCGAGTCGGTTTGACCTGGCGAGCCTCTGAACAAGTCTTAAGGGAGTTGGGTTGAGAAGGGAAATGCGTCCGATCAAGGCGCATTTCACGCTCAAGACAGCCGATCACCACTTGTTCAGAGGCTCCCTAGATTCGGGCGACTGAGTTGCCCACTATTTTGAGACCCTCTGCAGCCAGCCATCGCTTGGAGCAGTATGTCCACCCAGAGAACAATCATGAGACTCCACACACCGCTTCTTTCCCGTACACCTTGCCGTCAGCTTACCCGCACGGCGGCCACAATCCTGATGCTGATCGCGGCCAGTCTGATCAGTACTTCGGTACAGAGCCAAACTTTCACCAATCCACCGGCCGTGATTGAGGCGGCCTATATCAAGTCATCCAATTCCGAGGCAGGCGACCTGTTCGGCTTTGCGGTCGATATCCATGACGACCTCATGGTCCTCAGCGGCGAAAACGAGGACAGCAACAGCCGAGGCGTTAACGGTATTCAGAGTAATAACAGCGCCAGCGAGTCCGGCGCGGTCTACCTGTTCAGGAAGGCGGCAGGTGTGTGGTCGCAGGAGGCGTATTTGAAAGCATCCAACACCAATGCCTCCGATCAGTTCGGCCACGATGTGGCCGTCAGCGGCGACCTGGTAGCCGTCACTGCAATCAGTGAATCCAGCAACGCCCAGAGTGTCGGTGGCAGCCAGTCCAATAACAGCGCCAATCGATCTGGTGCGGTCTACCTCTTCCGGCGAACCGCAGGCGTATGGCAGCAGGAGGCGTATATCAAGTCATCCAACTCCGAGGCAGTTGATCAGTTTGGCTGGTCGATTGCCCTGGACGGCAATCGGCTGGTGGCCAGCGCTCTGCTGGAAGACGGTGGATCGGCCGGCATCAATGGCAACCCGTTTAACAATGCCATCAGTAATTCGGGGGCCGTTTTTGTCTTCGAATATATTGATGGTCAGTGGGTGGAGACTGACTACATCAAGGCGTCCAACCCGGATGCCAACGACGCCTTCGGTTGGGACTTGAGCCTCAGCGGGGATGAACTGGTCGTCGGTGCACGCTTCGAAGACAGTGCATCGATTGGCATTGACGGAGATCAGACTGACAACTCCGCCGTTGATTCAGGCGCCGTGTATACCTTCAGTCACAGCAGCGGCGACTGGATGCAAACCGCCTATATCAAGACGTCCAATGCCGAGGCAAATGATCAGTTCGGATCGAGCGTCGACAATGATGGTGCTCGGCTGGTGGCGGGGGCCGAATTCGAGGACGGCGGCGACTCGGGTCCTGATGCTGACCCGATGGACAATTCGGTGTCCGGGGCAGGGGCCGCCTATGTCTTCTCAAATGTCAGCGGTCAATGGAGTCAACAGGCGTATCTGAAAGCCGACGTCAGTAATGCCTTCGATTTGTTCGGTCGCGCAGTGGGCATCCGGGGTAATGTCATTGCCGTAGGCACCATCACTGAGGACAGTGATTCGATCGGCAATGGCGGCGATCCATTCAGCAATGCTGCACCTAATTCAGGGGTGGTCTATCTGTTTCATGAACAGGACAGCCAGTGGCAGCAGGCTGAATTCATCAAGACTTCAAACAGCGAATCGATGGATGTCTTCGGTTGGCAGCTGGCCTTGTCCGATGTAGATCTGATCAGTTCGGCTCTGCTCGAAGACAGCGCTGCGCAGGGCATTAATGGCGATCCGATCAACAACTTCGCCGGCGATTCGGGCGCCGTCTTCGCCTATGGCCTGTTTCCGACCTATCGGGTTGCCGGTCAGGTGTCCGGGTTGGCCAGCGGCAATACCCTGCTGCTGCAAAATCAGCCTTCCGACAGTCTGATGGTCACCGATAACGGCCCCTTTGTATTCAGTCGCACCCTGCTCGATCAGGAACCCTATCAGATCAACATTGTACAACAACCGAACATGCCCAATCAGGTCTGTACATCGAGTAACGAATCGGGTGTGATTACAGGTGCGGATGTGACCGAAATTCAGATCGATTGCATCACCGTGCAATACACCCTCGGCGGAACCATCACCGGCCTAGCCACAGCGGCTGATTTGATTCTGATGAATGACGATGGCCAGATGTTGACCATCAGCGACAATGGCTCTTTCACCTTTGCCCAGGCGATTGATGATGGTAGCCCCTTTCAGATCAGCATCGTCCAGCAGCCGCTTGACCCTGCCCAGATATGTATGCTCGACCAGCAGAACGGAACTATCAACGGCGCAGACGTGGTCAATGTGCTGATTGACTGCATCAACGAGGTCTACCTGCTGGGCGGGACGCTCTCGGGCCTGAATGCTGACGGCTCTCTCACTCTGATGAACAGCGATGGCCAGTCGCTGACCCTGACTGACAACGGCGACTTTACTTTCCCGATGACGGTGCCTCAAGGCAGCAGTTATCAGGTCACAGTGAGCCTTCAGCCAGACGATCAGTTCTGCCTGGTTCAGAATGGCGGAGGTCTGGTCTCCGGTGAGGATGTGACCCTCACTGTAGTGTGCCTGAGTGAATCGATCTTCGAGGATGGTTTCGAGCTCTGAGCAAACACTAGCAGCCCGTCGGACTTGAGGTAATCTACTGCATAAAATCCGAGTTTGGCCAGATGTCCCGATCTTGTTGGTTAAATCTCTGAGGGTTCTATTCCCCGCCGCTTGCGGCGAATAAACGCTAAGCAATGCGAAGCGAGCGAATTCTTCTAAATACCCCGCCCCTTGGGGCGGGGATGTTTATATTTGCCTCAAAAGATCGAAAAACATGACTCAAATCGACTGTTTCTCGTGACGACCCGTCAAGTCCGACAGGCTGCTAGCGAACCGATCGTTTAGCCAACTGGGATTGAGGCAGATATTGCTCGTAGCGCTCAGTGTGTCCGAGCGCCTGATAAAGTTCGAGCCTGAGCTCCAGCAATTCCTGGCTGGCTAAATTGTCGACGCCATAGCGTTCAACAGCATCGTCGTGCCAGTGCTCGATCATCGACAGGCCCTTGTCCATGGAGTCGAAGCGTGCGGTCCAGAATGATTCGGCTGCTTGATAGTTGTGATACGCCCCGCCGAGCGAGGTGATGGCAAACTCCGCTGTCACCCGGTCTTTCAGATGATCCAGGACCTGTCTCGACTGCGCCTGCTCACCAAGTCGCGACAGGCACAAGGACATTTGACTGATCAGCCGATAATCCCCGTTGAGAAATTGACCTGTCATGATCTGTTCCATCGACATGTTTTTCTGATACCAGGACAGCGCCACCTTATAGTCCCCCAGGGCCAGGTAGGCATCCCCCAGGTTCAGGTAGTAAAAACGAATCGTGCGATGGTTCTCACCGAGCACCGACGTGAATCGTTTGAGTGCGTCAAGCAAGGTTTCAATCGAGCCGGTCATGTTGCCATCGCCTTGCTGGAAGGTGGCATTATTGTTGTACAAACGGGCAAGCTGAAAGTGTGACCATTCATTTTTGCGAGCCAACTCAATGGTGCTCCACCCAACCTCAATGGCCGAATTGAACTGTTTCTGCTCAAACAGGCTATAGCTCAACCACTGATACAGTATGATCAATTTGGACATCGAATCGGCTTGTGTCGAATCTTGCTGCTCGATCAGCCGCCTGAAGATCATCTCCGCCTCGGCGGCTCGCTGGTCCCAGAGAAACAGCACCGCGATCGTCTCATCATGAAAACTCAGCAACGGGTGCTCCACTCCCAGCTGCTGTTCGATCGTCTTGCGAGCCTTCTGCAGGCGTTCCAGAGCCGCCCCTTTCTCATCCATCCAGTACTGGGCTTCGGCGATCAGGATGGACAGTTTCTGAACATATTCAACAGCAGCACCGGACTCGATCATCAGTGATTCCCAGGCCTGCCCTCTGTCACGGACTTGGCCAAAGAGGCTGTTTCCCATCCATAGACTGATCATGGCCTCACGGGTTTTCCAGGTCTGCTCATGACCGTCGCCCAATTGCACACTGGCCTGATGCTGAGCCTGTTCAAGCAGCGCCACAGCGGTGTCAATCTGGTCAATGGCGGTATACGCATTGGCGAGTGTCAATGAGAGTTCTGCCTCGATGGCCGGTGTCGACACGGCTGACTGTCCGAGGTTGTCTGACGCACGATCCAGGACATCGATCACACGCACATCCACTCCCTTGGAATCGGTTTCAATTGCACCGAACATGTTGGTCAGAAACGCATTGACCTCTCCCAATTTGAGGCTTTCCTGATCAGTCTGTTGCCGCGAGAGAACCAGCGCCTGGTTGGTGGCCATTTCGGCCTTCAGCGCTTTCAACGCCGTCACCAGAGCGACGGCGATGAGAACGAATGAGGCCAACAGGATGATGCTGATGAGCCAGTTGCGCTGCACAAAAGTTCGAAGTCGGTAACCCCGGGTCTGGGGTTCGGCTATGACGGCGCGGCGCTGTTGCCAGCGGTTCAGATCCTGAGACAGTTCGGTGACCGTGGCGTAGCGATCGATTGCCCTGCTCGCCATGGCCCGGCTGGCAATAGACTGAAGTTGGCGACGCCGAAAGGCGCTCAAACGGGAGGCGTCTGGCGCACTGTCGATCAGATCTCGCAGAATCTGTCCGAGCGCGTAGACGTCCGAGGCTGCAGTCACTTCTCCGCCGTCTTTCTGCTCTGGGCTGGCGTAGGCAGGGGTGTGGGCCTGCGAGTCTACCGAGGCCACTGGTTCGGATTCATCATCGCGGGCGATGCCAAAATCGATCAAATAAGCATGACCGCTCTGATCAACCAGAATATTGACAGGCTTCAGATCCTTGTGAATCACGGCGCGCTGATGGGCGTAGGCCACCGCCGAAAGCAGCTGCTTCATCAGTCCCAGCCGATCGTCGATGGTCAGGTCATTCACCATCACATAGCGCGCCAGCGTCAGGCCTTCAATATATTCCATCACCAGATAGGGTCGCTGATCGATCTCACCGCCATCGATCAGCCTAGCAATATGCGGGTGCTGCAACCCAGCCAGAATCTGCCGCTCCTGAACAAACAACTGACGCTCCAGCGGCGTGTGAAAGTGACGCAACATCAGCTTGATCGCGACCTGTTGCTTATAGACCCCGTCCATGCGATCGGCCAGATAGACCAGCCCCATTCCGCCCTGACCCAGCGGTCTGACCAGCTGATACACACCGACCTGATCTCCGGACTGGTACTTGTTTTGCAGGTCTTCGAGGAGGCTGTCGATGGCTGCATTCGGCAAGGCCACGGTGATACCGTCACGGGCCAGCAGGTGCTGGACGTACTGTTTGACAAAGTGGGTGTGATCGGAGTGCTGAATCAGGGTCGATCGACGATCAGGGCCCGCGTCCAGCATACGGTGATAAAGTTTTTTAATGTCCGCCCAGTGGGCTTCGGTCAAGGCGTCAGATTGATGCTCTGTCGACATGACCAGCCAGCCTCAGGCGCTTAACTGCAAGGCAAGCCAGGCTTTGGCCATTTTCAGTTCACGGCCCACCTGAGCCCTGGACACATTCGACACGTCAGCCACTTCGGTATAACTCAGGCCGGCGAAGTAGTGGAGCACCAGGTATTGCTGCTGTACTGGATCAATCTGCTCGAGTCGGTCAATCGCCGAATCCAGCGACAGAAAGTCCCCGCTGGTGATGACATCTGCCTGCTCATCGCTGAAGGTCACCTGGTTCAAATGCCCCCATCGCTTGTCGCGGTTCTTGCCTCGGGCATGATCGACCAGCAGGTTTCTGATGACTCGGGCACAGAGCCCGAAAAACTGTGCTTTGTTCTCGATCTGCACCGACTGATTGGCGAGCTTGAGATACAACTCGTTAACCACAGCGGTGGTCTGCAAGGTGTGCTTGTGCGATTCGGAGGACATCAAACGGGCCGCAATCTGCTTCAATTGCCCATAGACCAGCGGCATCAGCTGGTCGAGCGCCTGCCCATCACCCGACTGCCAACGCGCGAACAGCTCAGCGAATGCGGTTTCATCCGTCACTCTATACAACCCCATCTCATCAGCAAATTGTAGTCGAATCACTGAACTATCGATAGTCAAAAAGCGACTATCATGGTTGCTCAGGCTGTTGCCTGGTGGTTCATGGCTACTCTCACTTGCGATGACACTCCCCTTGCCGCTATCCAAACTTCGGTTTACTGGACAGGCGTTGTGTCGTTGTCGAATGATCCAGACAAAGGCTCGACCTTGATTGGAACGGGCAAGATGGCAACGTTCTCTGATGGATCTGATCACGGTCATCTGCCTGACCTTATTCAACACATAGCGACACCTGAACTGATCGAGTCTCAAAGTGGCTCATCGCATACATCTGTCTGCGTTCTGACCCGTTCGTCCAATCGTTTTGAGACTGCCTGTCAGTCTGCGTCGCTTGCTGATAGTGAATGGGCACTGTGCGTAGTGGATCAGAACCATAGCTCCTCCCCTGGAACCCTTCGTGACGGCATTCTCGTCACACGCTGCGCTCGGTTTGCCCGTTCTCTGATGCACTGACCCCTGCTTGTGCAACTCAGGCGACCGGGGCATTCCCAAGACAGACAACTTGCAGAGAGGCCACACCATGAGATTTACAATAACCACACTGTGCTGCGGGATGATTCTGATACTGACATCTCAGGCAACTGCACAGCAGCCACTGCCTGCATTTGAGCATCGGGGAGGGTTCTCCTCCGCTATAGAATCACAGGGTTTCGTCAGCCATATGACCTTGCATGACCGTCAGCTCTTCGTCAGCAGTTCGGAGGATGTCATCGAGGTGTTCGAGCAATCCGGGCCCGACTGGGTCTCCAGCGATTTTCTGTTGTCTCCAACCCCGGTAATTTCATTTGCACTCAGCCAGCTTGCCGTCAACGACCGATGGCTGGTGATCGCCAATCCGTCTGTCCCGTCCTCCACACCCGGCATCATCACTAATGTTTCCATGCTCAATACCGAGTTGGCCAGTTATGGCGCCGTGATGGTGTTTGAACGCGTCAACGACCACTGGCAATTCAGTGCGGTCCTGAAATCCCCAAGTCCCACTCAGAATGAACTGTTCGGCCAGGGCGTTGCCCTCAATGGCGACACTATTGCCGTGGGCAGCCCAGGGGAGAGTGGTCATTCAAGCCGCATGGATAGTACGTCAGACGGAGTTGATCTGACCCGAAGCGGCGCCGTTTTCGTGTTTGAGCATCAGGACGGTGCGTGGCTATCTACGAGCACTCTGAAAGCTGAATTTCCTGATGCTCAGGATTTGTTTGGTCATCAAGTGTTGCTGGAGGGCAATAGCCTGTTCGTGACCGCGCCTGCTGAATCCGGAGGTTCCAGTGGCATTGACGGAGATCAGTCCGACAACTCAGTCGAGCAGAGCGGTGCAGTCTATGAGTTTCGTCGTATTGAGGGCCTGTGGACACAAGCCCACTACCTCAAGGCCTCTAACCCGGATCGCTTTGATCGGTTTGGCGACACGGTCGTGAGGAACGCAAAAACGATCAGCAAACAGGGCGATCTTCTGGTCATCGGTAACGGCCGGGAACAGAGTGCGAGCCGCGATATCAACATGGGACAGGACGACAACAGCCTGTTTATCGCTGGAGCGGTCTATGTCTTCCGGGAGCAGGGTGACAGCTGGGTGCAGGAAGCCTATCTGAAACCAAACAACATTGATCAAAACGATCATTTCGGTTCCAGTGTCCAGATCGACAACGGGCTTATTCTGGTCGGTGCTTTTTCCGAAGCAGGCCCAGGATTCGGTCTGGATGCCGACCCCTTCGAGAATTTGTTTATCGGTGCAGGTGCGGCCTATCGTTTTGAGCAGATTGACAATCAATGGCAGCAATCCGCGTACATCAAATCAGCTGAACCGACCTCCGGTTCAAACTTGCCCTTGTTTGGCAGCCACGTCATCAGTCTCGACAATCAATTGATGCTGATTTCAGCGCCCAATTTTGGCCTGATCTATCCAGTCGATCGACCAGTATCTCTAAGCGGACAGGTCAGCGGCATGATTCCCGGCACCGATCTAGGTCTGGCATTCAACACTATCAGCTCATTCGATGTGAGTGACAATGGCCCGTTCACCGGACCGCATACGCTGCCGATCGGTGGTCAGTTTGATCTGCGGATCAGCGCACAGCCTTTCGATCGGATCTGTGAGCTGGTCGCGTTTGATCCAATCGTGCCATTGGACGGCGTCAATGACATCGACATCCAGTGTGTCCCACAACAATACACCGTCTCCGGAATGGTGGATGGACTGTCGGGCAACACCTCACTGCGACTTCAGAACAATGGCGTCGACGTGATCGAGGTCACTCAAGACGGCGGTTTCAGTTTCACCCATACGCTGATCACTGATGACGGCTATGACATCACCGTGCTGGAGCAACCCGCCCTGCAGCGCTGCACGGTCAGCAATGGCCTGGGCCTGATCGATGCTGGAGGTGTCAGCAACATCGAGGTGAACTGCGGGATCAATGCGCTGAGCCTCGGCGGCAATCTGACCGATCTGACCTCGGGCAACTTCATCGAGATCACCAGCAACTCGGGCAACGTCCTGACCCTGGAAGTCAACGGCCCGTTTGTGTTTCCGAACCTCTTGATCGAGGGCACCGACTATGACGTCATCATCACCTTGCCACCGCAAAACTTCGGTCAGACCTGTAGCGTGGCCAACGGCACAGGGACGGTATCAAATACCGACGTCATGAACGTCGAGATCACCTGCACACTACCCGATGCACTGTTTGAGGATGGCTTCGAAGGCTAGGGAGCCTCTGAATAAGTCGTAAGCGAGTTGGATTGAGATGGCAAATACGTCCGATCAAGGCGCATGAACCGAGTCATAGTTGTTGCTATGGCCTCGGCTCATGCAACGCAGAGAGGGCGTGTTTCACCCTCAAGACAGCCGATCACGACTTGTTCAGAGGCTCCCTAGCCCTGAGCACCCGCGAGGTCGCTGAAAGATGGGACTGTCTGTACAGCATCCCTGAGGTGGACAAGCGCGGTGCCATCCTGCCTCACTATCCGGCCATCCTGGACCGGGTCGGTCGCAGCGACGAAGAATGGGTCAAGTGCATATTCCGGCCCATCGTGAACACCCATTCTGGTTCAACGTGAACACCTATTCCGGTTTTATGTGAACACCCATTCCGGGTTGAACGTGAACACTTTTCGGGTAATTTTCACATTCACCGGAATACGCACCTGGCTGAGGCCTGCGCACGCCTGTGTTTCAGAAAAAGTCGATCCAAAGGCCCTATTCGAGTTCAAACCACGCAATCTTCTGCCAAAATCGAACAAATCAGACGGTGACTAGAGATCAAGGCTCATTGGTAGCGAGTATGATTCTGAGCCTTTCAGAAAGTGCCTGTCCTGAGTTAGTGGCCATCAAACCCGCTATGCCAGACGAAATCTCGTCCATCCTCGTAGTTGAGCCACAAGATCCAGGTCTCGCATGACCCGCTGCCGATCCATCTGTGAATGGTTGCATTCAGTTCTAAGTTACAGATATTTTCTCAGAAAAATGACTTCCATGATCATGGGGTCATGGCTAGCAGACAGCCATATGCTGGGCCTCCACGAACGCCTGCTGATCCCTGCGACAGGGACTCAACTGACACCGATGCCTGATCAGGCTTACTCGTATGCACTGTGCACAGACAATCGCTTCATCCGACCTTCCAGCCGTATCACTTTCATTGGCAAGATCAATATTGACATGGCCGTGTTCAGCGACGGCTTGCCATAGCGCCCTGCGTCGTCAGGGCGCGGTCAGCAGCGTGTCCGCCTGCACTTGCCGAGTCAGGGCCTGTTCTCGTTCGGCGATTTGTTCGGTTAGCGCCCGAAACGACGGCGAGTCGATCAGCAGCGCGCCAAACGGACTGTTGCGGATGCAGACATTGCAGGCAAAGCCTTCGTCCACGCTGGCGGTCAGATACTCCAGCGCCAGATCGGACTGGCCGGCCAGTGCCATCAACCAGGCTTCCTTGAAGGTCATCTCGCCGTCCCGAATACCGTTCTGATGGCGGCGCTGATGGGTGAATCGGACTCGTTCGATCGCTTCATCGGGGCGACTCTCGAGAATGCCGATCAGGGCTTGTCCGAAGGCCGCAAACGGATCCTTCTGCCAGTCGGCTTCTTCAAACGGCTTGAGGACGGCCGTGGCCTGATCCAGGTCGCCGATCTGCCACAAGGCGTAGCCGCGATAGAAGCGGTGGTATGAACTGTCGATGGCCGTTTGCTGGTCGAGAAAGCGCTGCCAGTTCCCCTGGTACAAAAACAGCATCGGTGGGTCAGACACATCGGTGCCAAGCAGAAAGGGATCCAGCCTCAGTGCGGTGTTCAGATGATCTTCCGAACGATCCAGATTGCCAGCGTAGTTGAACAGCAGCGAGGCGTAGAAATTCAGAATGGCGCTGTTCGGATTCTCACGCAGCTCAGGCAGCAGCTTCAGAAGAGCCTCATCAGCCCGTCCCAGGCTGGCCAGCAGCTGCACTTCCAACGGCAAGGCCTGCAGGTTGCCTGGTTCCAGCAGCAGCGCTTGCTGAACCATCTCGTGGGCCTTTTCCAGATAGCGCACATCGCCACCACAGGCCCAGACCTCGTTGAAATAGGCATAGCCCAGCCACACCCAGGCATCGGTGAACTGCGGATCCATCGCCACCGCCTCGCCCAGATACTGCACAGCAAGCTGGCCCCCACAGCTCAACCGGGAAAGCTCTTTGAGACCCAGCAGAAACAGCCTCAATGAATCCAGCGAGTCCGGATCACCGTCGGACTGGATCGAACGTCGAAGGGTGATCCCGATGTAGCGGCTGATGTCCGCCGCCACCCGATTGCGAGCGCCCAGCAGCTTGCTGATGTCGGCACCTGCTCCGGGCAACGGCAGATCAAAGCGGTCCAGCGGAAAGTTCTGATTGCTGTCCGAGCCGATCCGGATCAGCTCCATGTCCAGCCAAACGCGGCGCTCATCCAGTCCCGGACTGATGCGGCCCCGCAGCACCCACTCCACCTGCTGCTGTCGGGCATACTCACCGACCTTGGCCGGTACGGGATCCAGCTGCATGGAACCAAAGCTGCGTGATCGGGTGATCAGGCCAGGCAGGTCGCCGAGTCGATTGAACAGCAGGTCATCGAACATCTGGCCCAGCAGCATGGCACCAGGATCTACGACATCCATCTGGATCGGGATAAAACCCAGGCGCGGCAGCGGTTCGGGTACGCTCGATCCGCGCTTGATCAGCAGGCCAACGGGCAATGCCAAAGCCAGCGCCACTACGGCGCAGACCGCGACAACCGCCCAGCGGCGAGTCGGGGCAGGTGTCAAGGGCAGTGCATCAGGTGCTCCCAGCGGGCCCACAAACTGGTAGCCACGTCGATGCAGCGTGGCGATGAAGCGCGGATTGCGCGCCTGGTCGCCCAGACACTTTCTGAGCTTGAAGATGATCTGCGAGAGGACGGCCTCTTCGACCACGTCATCTGCCCAGACGGCGCCGAGAAGCTCGTCTCTGGAGACGATGCGTTCATGATGCCGTACCAGATAGATCAGCACGTCCAGCGCCTTCGGCTCGACACTCAAGGCCACTCCACCGCGCCTCAGACCAATCGCATCGCCCAGTTCGAAGGCATCGAACTGCCAAATCTGAGCGGCGGCGGGCGGGTGATGATGCGGATTGGAGCTGACCATGGGTGAGTATGATGATGGTCGCTTTTGCAGGTCAAGTGGTAATCCCCCCATTTCCAAGCGAGCCCAAACGCAGGGCTCAGGAAATTGTGGCTGATTTCTGCTTTGAGGTGATGTCGTCAAGTGCCATATCTGTCCGTTCATGACCATGGATTCATCGTCATTGTGCACGTATCAGGCCGCTCAGGATCTGGAATCCACTGCATACTGATGCTCAACAATATCTCCGTGAGAACTCCGTAAAGACATTCTTGTTCCCCACATGACACGCTCTCTCGCATGAGAGTCAGATACAAACCATGCGGATGAGTCCTGGAGTGTTCGAGTGGTCGATACAACAGTATCTCGCCGAGAGCTACATGTTGAAACATCAAACCATCAGGACTGCACTGACTCGTGTATGGATTCAATTTTATAGAACATGGAAATCATCATATGATCAGCAAACTTGAATGGAATGTAGTATCCACCCTCACAAGATTGGGCCTGTTGTGCCTTTTCGCACACTCGGCTCAGGCGGCCCCTGACCCCTTGGGAATCAACCCGAATTCTGAGACCTACTATCGTTATGCCTCAATGGCCTTCAATGCAGACGGCCTGCCCGTTATTGCCTACGAAGATCGCACTCAGGGTGCCACTATTACAGTGTGTGAAGATCAAAATTGCACGACTAGTGAAAACTACATTGTAGATCCAGAAGGAAGTTCGAATGGTGCCGGCATCTACAGTCGCCTCCTGATTCCAAATGACAACCGCCCGGTCATTGTGCATGTCAAACTTGCCTCGGGCGGTGGCCTGAAACTTGTGAAGTGTGCACAAACAGATTGCACTCCCACCATGGGTGACAGCAATGTGATTACCGATATTGGTGGTGCAAACTTCTCAGCCGTTGATGTGGACGCGGTGCTGGGCAGTGATGGTTTTCCAGTCATCAGTGTCTATCAGCAAAGCAATTCAATCAGCGAAGGTTTGTGGATCATCAAGTGCGACGATGAGTTTTGTGGCTCACGATCTCTGATTTCCATTGACGATTCCCGCCCCGAATCTGGCCGATCCAGTTCCATCGTCATCGGCACGGATGGGTTTCCTGTCGTCGCATACCGTGACAAGGAAACCTCAGGCAGCTCTGGCGACCTGGTGATCATGAAATGCAATAGCGCGGCCTGCGATACCAATGATGAGAGTTTTTCAAATCTGGCTCCATTGGGAGGCGGCCTGGATCGAAATATAGACATGGTTCTGAATGATCAGGGCTTTCCAGTCATTGCTTTCTTCGGGCCTCAAAGCGTGTTGAGTCTGATCACATGCAACGATAGTGCCTGCCTCGGTGGTGATGAAACACTCAACACGATCACCACTCCAGCCGGCTTGGGTTTTGCACTCTCCTTGCAACTGGCAACTGATGGCACTCCGTTGATTGCTGCGCATGCGTTTTCATCCAGCAATGGAAACCTGCTCATCATTGATTGCAATGATGCGTTTTGTGCAGATGGCGATGAAGCGATCTTCACACTGTTTGATTCAGCCAACCCAGATATTGTGTTTGGGCGCTATTTGGACATGGTGATGAGCCTCAATAATTTTCCGACCATTGTTTACAGTCGGGAAGATCAGACAGGCGCAACCGATGTAGACAGTTTGCGCCTGGTTCAATGCCTGTCTGATGACTGCGTGTCACTTTTTATGGATGGATTTGAATAGTGTTCACGGCTTTATTAATGACAATTCTGAGGAACAACTGACATGAACACATATAAACAACTATCAATGCGTGCAATTTTAGTGATTGCTCTGGCCATGTTGATGAATTCAGCCATGGCGGCAGATTATGAAACGCATAAAATCGAGACTTACAACTATGCCCAATTCAGTAGCACAGGCAAATCCAGCATCGACCTCTATGACTACGATAATAACCAGGTAGGAATTTTGATCTTTCTGCCCGTCGAGGCGGCCGCATTACCTCATGCCTATCAGGATAGCCAAGGCCTGAGCAGGCTTTATTATCCAAGTTCAAGCTTGGCCTCTGTAGTGGATCTGTTACGCAACGAAAGCCCCATTGTGCTTCGTTTTTGGAATGGCTCGGGTAACAACTCCCACATCGGTACGGCCAAACGGGAACTGGTCGGGGAAGGTGAATAGGGACTAACGGAGCGCTTCGCCGAAAAGTCCGCATAACTATTCAAAATTGATCTTATTAACCAACCATTCAAATACACAAGATGTTATAATCGAAAGCATGATTAGAACTGATGCCAGAAAACGCAGCACCGAAGTGCAGCAACATAACCGGGAACA
>QIKT01000087.1 GCA_003233095.1 Oceanospirillales bacterium
ACCCAAGGATTGCATCGCGTCAGGAAACTCGCCACCTTGAGTGCGGCACCTGCCTCTGATCAACTGTCCCATGATCGGCAGTTCGGCGGCGCCAGTGATCTTTGAATGACTGGCAAGAATCTGTTCCACCAATGTCGATCCGGATCGTGGCATGCTGATGATGAAGATGGCCGAGCGATCCTGGATGTCGTGCCGTTGACGCTGCTCAATGAATGAGCGATTGAACACAGAGCTGATCCGGGCTGCCAACTGGACGCGATCAACCGGGGATGGATTCAGCTGTTCGAACCTCAAGACATTCGCCCGGTTGAGATATTCGAATGAGCGACGCTGCTCGCCCAGATCATCTGCGGCCTTGGCAGCAGCAAATTGCAGATGCAGCTCGCGGTCTCGATCGAGGTTCGGTGAACTCAGGATGTCCTCGATCTGTTCCAACTCGTTTGTTGTAAATCGATAAGTTTTCAGATCCGCCAGACTGTACCAGGCCATGTGATGATCTGGAGTCTGTGCAATCAATTGTTTGAAGCAGTCAATCGCTGCATCGATCTCACCGAGGTTTTTCAGCACCAGACCGAGGTTATACCGGGCTGCCTGATCTTTCGACTGAAGAGCCAGTGCTTGGCAATAGGCATCGCGAGCTTTTTCCAGTTCTGCCATTTCCCTATGAACGTGCCCCAGGTTTGACCACGCCTGATGATGACGCGGCTCAATATCCAGCACTGACTTGAGCCAGGTGAGTGCGCGCTCGGGACGCTGCAGTTGACGTTCAGTCGAGGCCAGGTTGATCCAGACGGTCACGGGGTTGGGATGGGTTTTGAGTGCAGCCTCAAGCAGTGGCAATGCATCCAATGGAGCACCCTGCTGAAGATGAATGACTGCCAATAATCGCAAGGCCTCAGGGTGCTGGGGGATTTGTTCGAGGATCCTGAGATAGTGGCGCTGAGCCTGAACCAGTTTGCCCTTCTGATGTAAACCGGTCGCTGTACGAAACTGACTTTCAACCGAACCTGCCTTCAACACCTTCCCCTCTGGACGATCACGCATGGACGTCGATCCAGCCCCACAGAAAAAATCGGCGGCAGGCTCTGCGCTGAGTCTACCTCAATCTCACCTTGATCCCAATGATCACAATGGACTGTTCAAACTTGCCGTGCAGCAAAACACTGATTTTACACTCACCGCATGAAGATGATTGCTTTTGCTCCCGATTTGTTGCGATGTTCTTGCTGATGCATGGCTCGGTTCATGCCGGGGTAATCGAATTTTCCGATCAGACACTCTCTGCTGGTTTGTCCCCCACCGCATCATCCATACCACGGGCAGCAATGGCCCTGACATGCTCTACCTGAATAATCAGGATGACAGTGTCAACAATGTATCAGCCAGTTGAGGGATCACGACCGCAGACCTGAGCAGCGCAGCCATCGCGGCGGACATCAACCGCGATGACTACCCGGATCTCTTTGTGACCAGCATGGGAACACCTGGCTCTCCGTCTGTCGGACAACATCGCTTGTACTTGAATGCGTCTGGAACCGGATTCGGTGATGCGACAGAAGGGTCTGGTGTTCAGTTCACTGCCCAGAACGTGCCAGATGGCTGGACAGTCGCATGGCCTAACGGTACGGAGACTGTCCTGAACGATGTCTTCGCCGATCAGAGCCTCACGATCACAGCCCCCGAATACCTGTTTATCAGTGGATTTGAAAACCGAGCGCAAACCGAACCCGAACTCTGAAACTTGAGGTATCAGACAATCGCGTCAATCTGCTGTTCCGGGGCCGCCTGTTTGAACGCGACGAGTTGCTGGCAGTTTTGAGTAATTCTTTCAATATTGGGATACGCCTGTAACGACACTTCGAAACGTTGGGCATTGTAAACCTGCGGGATCAACACACAATCAGCCATGGTCGCTGTGTCGCCTGCGCAGAATTCACCAACGATCGGGCTATCCTCCAGCAGACGCTCGATGGCGGCAAACCCGGTATGAATCCAATGACCATACCAGCTTGATTTCTGAGTATCACTCACACCCAACTCGTCGGTCAGATAGGACAGAACCCGCAGATTATCCAGCGGGTGAATATCACAGGCGATGATTTGCGATAGGGACCGAATCCAGCTGGAACTGCGCGGGTCAGAGAGCAGCAAGGGCACCTCGGGGTACACTTCATCCAGGTATTCGATGATCGCCATAGATTGACGTAACACTCTGTCGCCATGGAACAGGGTCGGCACCAGTTGCTGGGGATTGAGTTTGGTATAATCTGACTGTCGGTGCTCACCGCCATTATTGATCAGACTCACAGGAATGATCTCATGGACCAACTGCTTCAGATTCAGAGCGATGCGGACTCGATAGGCAGCGCTGCTGCGCCAGTACGAATACAGTCTGATATCGCTCATTGATAACCTCCGTCAGTCAGTGCGCCAGGAATTCACATACCCATCCCACTCAATGTCCTCACACGCCTGAAGTGGAGTGAGTGGATCGCGGGTATCGATCATCACCGCGACCTCGTTAGTCGCCTCGGCGGTCTGCTCGAAGGCATTCTTCAAGGCCTTGGGGTGCGGACCATGAGTAAACCCAGACGGGTGCAATGTCAACATACCCGGATGGATGTTGTCGCGAGAGAAAAACTCACCGCGGTGGTAAAAGATCAATTCGTCAAAGTCGTCGTTGTTGTGAAAAAACGGGACCTTCAAGGCACCCGGGTCCGTTTCGAAGGGACGCGGCACAAAGGTGCAAATCACAAACCGATTGGCAATGAAGGTCGTGTGTGCTGAAGGGGGAAGGTGGTACCGGTGGCTCATCAATGGCCGGATATCCCGCCAATTCAAACGCACGACGGTCAGGTTTCCATGCCAGCCAACAGCGTCGAGCGGGTTAAACGGATAGGTCACGATCGACTGCTGCTGATATTTGCGAATCAGCACTCGCCATTCCTGTTCATCCTGCTGATCCATGAACGCATCGTTGATCTGAGGTGTGACAAGGACGGCAGGGTCGAAAATGGCATGCGGCCCCAGCAAGCCCTTGTCAGGCAACTGATAGGCGCCATTGATCGATTCGATCATCAGGCAGGTGACCGCTGCAGTGCATTCGATTCGCCACAAGGTGCCGCGCGGGATCAGCAGGTAATCACCGTCGCTGAATGACAGCTGGCCGTAATCACAATAGAGGTCCCCCGCACCCTGATGAATGAACAACAGCTCATCACCATCGGCATTACGATACAGGTCCGTCATGCTGCTTTCGAGCACCCAGTGACGGACGTGAACCGCCGCATTGGCAAACAGGTCCGTTGCGGAAAATGGGTCAGCACCGCTGACATCAAGGGTATTGCTGTCAAAGGCCCTCGGCTTCAGCGCGCCACTGAAATCAGTCCATCCTGTAGGTGGATGGCGATGATACATGTGACTGGCCGGGCCAAAAAAACCTTCCCTGCCCAGCTCTCTCTCAAAGCTACCTTCAGGCAAGTCACAATGTGCCTGCCTGGAGGTCAGCCCTGATGAACGGGGAAATTCGATCCATTTTTTCATCGTTTGTCCTGCGTGCTGAAAATCGCTCTGTTCCAGACTGCCTCTGTATCAGTCTGTACCAATCCACTTGAGATGCAAGCCCACCGGGAGCCGCTTCAACCAGGCAATCTGGTCGGGGATGGTGCAATCATCGTGAATCGTTCATCACAGAAGGCTCGGATCCTGTCAGGAACCAGCCTCCCGAGCTATCTGCTCAGAGGACGCCACGCCGCTTCTGATCCAGTTCGATCGAATCGAACAGGGCTTGAAAATTGCCCTCGCCAAATCCCTGGTTGCCCTTGCGTTGGATAATCTCGAAAAACAGAGGCCCAATGACTGTTTCGGTGAAGATTTGCATCAACTGCTTGTTGCTGTCGGTGGTTTCGGCGTCGATCAGAATGCCATTGGCCCGCATGCGTTCAAGATCCTCGCCGTGATTGGGTATCCGTTGATCGACGATTTCGTAGTAGGTGTCGGGCGTATTCAGAAACTTCACGCCTCTCGCCAGCATCGCTTCGATCGTCTCGTAGATATTGTCCGTGTACAGCGCAATATGTTGGACCCCTTCACCACCATACTCGGTCAGGTATTCGTTGATCTGGGATTTTGGCTCCGACGATTCATTGATCGGAATGCTGATGTCGCCGCCCGGACTGGTCATTGCTTGCGAGCGAAGTCCCGTCGAGCTGCCTCGAATGTCAAAGTACTTGACTTCGAAGAAGCCGAAGTAGGTTTCATAAAATGATGCCCATTCGGTCATATTGCCCTCATAGACATTATGAGTCAGATGATCAATGAAGGTCAGCCCGAAACCATTCGACGAATCTGATTCAATAACCTCGTCAAATTGCGAATCGATCTCACTGGCAGATCGGGTCAGGTACAGCGCAGACCCACCGATCCCCTCGATCGCCGGCAACTGAATTGACAGGCTGTCAGGATCTTCCAGTTCTGGTGCCCCCTGCTCGGCCAGCGCCTCGAAACAAGCCTGCGGATCACTGACCCGCAATGCAAATCCACAGCAACAGGGGCCATGCGCCTCTGCAAACCTGGCGGCAAATGAATCACGAGTCTCGTTGATGATCAGACGAACCTCACCCTGCTTGTACAATGTCATCGACGCATCACTTCGTCGTGCCACTGCGGTAAAACCCAGCTGCTGAAATTGCTGGTGCAACGGACCCGCATCGGGCGCGGCAAATTCGATGAACTCGAAGCCCGAGACGCCGTGAGGATTGTGGGGTGTTGTCATGTCGATCTCCATTATTTTCCCGTCACACCGGAACTGCTAGACTATAGTTTCATTTGCAACCAATTGACAGCCAGGCATGGATATCCAACTCGAATCATTTGTCCCCTATCGGCTCTCCGTCCTGTCCAACCGGATTTCCCAGGGAATTGCCGAAACCTACAGCGGTCAGTTTGATTTGCGCATCAGTGATTGGCGAGTGCTTGCCATTCTCGGACGGTTCCGCGTTTGCACTGCTACCGAACTGTGTGAACGTGGCGCGATGGACAAGGTGACCGTCAGTCGGGCCACTCGACGCATGCTGGACCGGGCACTGATCAGTCGAACACGCGACCCGAACGATCGTCGCTCGGCCACGCTGTCTTTGACTCAGGCAGGACAACAGGTGCATGAACTGGTGGCGCCGCAGGCACTCGCCTATGAGGAAAAATTACTGGCCAGCCTGAATGATGACGAGATCAGGCAACTCGATTCTTTGCTGACACGACTGAGTGACGCCGCGGAACAACTATCGGCCGATGCCAACCTGGATATCAGCGCCAGCGCTCCACGCTGAAGGCCAGGCCGTCAGGGGCTGTCCTGTCCGATCTCTGTCCGAACGGCAATCAGTTCCGGGAAAAAGCTCAATTCGAGCGCCTTCTTCAGAAAATCCACCCCGCTGGACCCACCCGTCCCGCGTTTGTGGCCGATGATCCTCTCGACGGTTTTCATATGCCTGAATCGCCACAGCTGGAAGGACTCTTCCACATCGACCAATTGCTCGCAGAAGTGGTACACATCCCAGTATTCGTCCGGATGGTCATAGATGTTCTTGATCACCGGCAACAGATCGGCGTTGTATTCATAGGCGGCCGACCAGTCTCGCTCAGTACTGGTTCGGGGTACTGCATGACCATGCCTGGACAGGTAGAGCAGAAACTCGTCATAGAGACTCGGTGATCTGAGCACCTCATTGAGCCGCTCAAGTTCCTGCGGATTGTGTTCGAACACTTTCAACATCCCCGAATGCTTGTTGCCGAACATGAACTCGATAGTTCGATATTGCAGCGACTGAAAGCCCGAAGACGGTCCGAGGTAGTCGCGAAACTGGACGTACTCGGTCGGCGTCAATGTTTCCAGAACCGACCATTGCTCGAACAACTGGCGCTGGATCTGTTTGACTCTGGCCAGGATTTTCAGACAACGATCAATTCGATCATGACGAATATGCGCAATCGACGCCGAGATTTCATGAATGATCAGCTTCATCCACAGCTCAGCGACCTGATGCTGAATAATGAACAGCATCTCATCGTGATGGCCCGAGGCGCTAGGCGGTGATTGAGCTGACAACAATCGGTCCAGACCCAGATGCTCACCGTAGGTCAACTTGTCGTTGAGGTCGACGGTAATCCCGTCTTCCAGTGTCCGTTTGTTTTCGCTCATTCGATCTGCCTTGCTGGCTAGGTGCGACGAACGCTATCAAAGAACGGTCTGTGATGAAAGCACCCCGAACAGGAGCGACCTCATGACCCGACCTCCCAACAAGGCCCAAAACATGCTGATGCTTCTTGCTGGTGTTGTGTGGTGGCTGATGACGCTGACACGTTGGGACCACCACGATTCGGCCCTGGCAGCCTGTCGGACTTAAGGAGTCTCTGAACAAGTCTTAAGCGGATTGGATTGAGATGGCAAATACGTCCGATCAAGGCGCATGAACCGAGTCATAGTGGTGCTATGGCTCGGTTCATGCAA
>QIKT01000092.1 GCA_003233095.1 Oceanospirillales bacterium
ATTTTGACGACCTCAGCGATGTGACCGTCAATACCGGTGGCACGGTCATGACCAGCAGTGTGACATTCAATGCGATCAGCGGATCGACGTCAGTCGTTACCGTCTCGGGTATCAGTGGCACTGGCACGCTGTCACTTACGGTGCTGGCCAACAGCGTCGTTGATGGGGCAGGCAACCCGAATGTGGATATGCTGACCAGCGCAGATGTGGCTATCGATCCGAGCGTCGTCATTACCACGCCTAACGGTCTGTTGCTGACCGAAATCGTGGTCGGCCCGGATGCTTCGGAACTGATCGAGATTCACAATCCAGGCATGGACGCGATTGATCTCAGTGATGTCTACCTGACCGACGCGACCTTTGCACCGAACGCCGTGTTTTATTACAACATTGTGAACGGTGCTGGTGGTGGTGGTGCGTTTGGCGATTTTCACGCCCGCTTTCCCGATGGCAGCACCATTGCTGCGGGCAGCTATCAGACGATAGCGATCAATGGTTCGGACGCCTATCTGGCGGTCTATGGTCAGCTGCCTGATTATGAACTGTTTGAAGAGGCTGCCAGCGATTCAGTGCCTGACATGCGTGAGGCCTTTGCTGGCAGCATCAATGGACAGGGCATGCTGTCCGATGGTGAAGTCGCTGTGTTGTACTACTGGGATGGACAAAGCGACCGCGTCGCGGATCTGGACTATGCCCTCTGGGGTGATGGCGCCGAGGCGGTGGACAAGACCGGGGTGATGATCGATGGTCCGGACGGGGGCATGACTCCGTCTTCATACCTCGCCGATACCGTCCTGGACTTGCAGTCGGTGATCGGACGAGCCGCGCATGCGCCGGGTCACTCCTGGCAGCGCACGGATCTGAGTGAAGGGCCTGAGGTCCAGTCAGGCGGTAATGGCCTGGATGGCCATGATGAGACCTCCGAACTGTTTCCAATCAGTTGGGGTGAGGGCTCGCCGACGCCTGGGGCAGCCACAGATCCGGGCGTCATGGCGCCCGGCCCATCGATCCTGATCAACGAAGTGAATGCCGTCGATGCGACGGCCGACGAATTCATCGAACTGTTCGATGGGGGCAGCAGCCAGACGGCACTGGATGGACTGGTTCTGGTGTTGTTTGACAGTGCCGCGGCCAGTTATGCGGCCATTGACCTGGACGGAGTTCGCACTGATGAGGGTGGATATCTCATCATCGGTGGTAGCAATACCTTACCGGACGTTCTGTTGCCCAGCGCACTGCTGGATGGTGAGGCTGCTGCGATTGCGCTGTACATCGGTGATGACAGCGCCTTTGCCAATGGCACAGCGGTCACCACTGCGGGACTGATTGATGCACTGGTCTATGACAATGGTCAACCTGATGAGCCAGCTTTGCTGGTGCTGATGGCCATGGGCCAGGAGCAGATTAACGAGGATGCCAATGGACAGGCGAACAGTGAATCCATGCAGCGCTGCCCCAATGGTTCCGGGGGTCGTCGCATCAGCGACACGATCGAAGCGGTCGTCCCGTCACTGGGCAGCCTGAACAATAGTTGTCCGATTGGTGACTACTATGCCAACGTCGATGACAGTTCCGCTACAAGTTTGCGCAGTAGCCTGCATGAGGTTATCGATGACCATCAGTGGTATCCCTATACGGACAGCAGTACCGACACCTGGGACATTCTGGAAATGGCCGACGAAAACCCGGCAGACGCTAACACAATTCTGGACGTCTACAAGAATGCCGCTTACAGCAAGGTCGGCGGAGGCAACTCCTTCTACAATCGTGAGCATACCTGGCCACGGTCAATTGGCCTGGGTGATACCGATGCCAATCTGAATCATACGGCCACCGATGCGCATAATTTGAGATTGTCGGACATTGGCTACAATTCCGACCGAGGCAGCAAGCCGTTCGCCATCTGCACCATGGCCAGCGGCTGTGCCGAATTGACCACCAATGCGACTAACGGAGAAGGTGGCGGCAGTGGGATATACCCGGGCAATTCGAATTGGACCACGAACAATGATGGCAACATGGGCAGCTTTGAAGTCTGGCATGACCGTCGTGGTGACATCGCGCGGACCATCTTCTACATGGATATTCGATATCAAGGTGGGCTGCATGGGGTCACCGGCCTGGCTGAGCCTGACTTGATTCTGACCAACGATCGAAACCTGATCCAGGGTACCACCGGACCTGAGGCCTACATGGGCCTGCTGTCGGTGCTGTTGCAATGGCATCTGGAAGATCCAGTCGACTCCCGTGAACTGGATCGCAACGAAGTCGTGTTCAGTTTCCAGGGCAATCGCAACCCGTTTGCTGACCATCCAGAGTGGGTGGATTGTTTGTACAACAACGTCTGCGCCAGTTTGCCGCCAGAAATCTTTGCTGACGGATTTGAATGAAACAATCGCTGATCCGGTTCATGCCGGATCGGCCTTGAGGCCTGGCAGGCGGACCGTTAGACTGATGCTTGCCTGGGGTCGCTCAGGTGGGCTGGCGAGGGGCCAGCTTGCAATTCGGACAGGCCGTCTTTGATGAAACACATCCTGCTCTATGGTGCCCATTTGTATGCGCTGTCGATTCTCAGACCGCTGCAACAGACTGCCCGTGAGCGTGGGATTGTGGTGGGCTGGTTTCTGTTGTCAGATCTGGCCGAGCAACGTAGCCAGTTCATGCTCGATGACGAGACGGTTCTGGACTCGGTTCAGGTGGTTCGCGAGTTTGCGCCTGATGCGGTGTTCGCCACAACCAACACCGTCCCGGATTTCTTTCCAGGACTGAAAGTCCAGTTGTTCCATGGATTTAACGCCAGAAAGCGTTCCGAACGCAAGGGCCACTTTCGCTTGCGCGGCTGTTTTGATCTGTATTGCACCCAAGGGCCTGATACGACTGGACAGTTCAACGAACTGGCCCAGCAGCAGGGCTACTTTGATGTGGTTCAGACGGGTTGGCCGAAAATGGACCCGTTGTTTGGATCTGATTTACCTGACACATCCGATCCGTCGGAGGATCAGCGCAAGACCATTCTGTTTGCCTCCACGTTTACCCCTCGGCTGTCGGCAGCGCATCGCATTGCCGCCCAGATCAGAAGCCTTGTCGAGGGCGGACGCTGGCGCTGGTTGTGCAACCTGCACCCTAAAATGGATCATGCGGTGCGTGAATTCTTTCGTGATCTGGATCGAGATTCGGATTATTTTTCTCTGATCGAGACGGACGATATCTTGCCCTTGCTGCAGCAGGCCGATGTGATGCTCGCCGATACCTCATCGATCATTTCGGAATTTCTGCTGCTGCACAAGCCCGTGGTCACGTTCGACAACCAGTCTCCCGGCGATCACCTGATCAATGTCACCGACCCGGATCTGCTCATGTCTGCGCTCGAAGGTGCGCTGTGCGGCGATGAGGCGCAACTGGACGCCATTCGGGCCTATGCAAGCAGTATTCACCCGTATCGCGATGGTCGATCCTCAGAGCGCATCCTCGACGCGGTCAGCGAGCGGCTGGCTCGCGGCGACGCGCATCTGAAATCAAAGCCGCTCAATCTCTACCGCCGGTTGAAGCTGCGTCATGAACTTCGCTGGTATCGCTGGGCCTGATCAGCGCTCGGTCAGGTGGTCGGCATGGAAGTGAACATGGGCTTCGATAAAACTGCTGATAAACCAATAGCTGTGGTCATAGCCTGGATGCTCATGATAGGTCAGCGGCAAGGTGGCCTGCTCGGCAATCGAGACCAGCCGAGAGGGTTGAAGTTGCTCGGCTAAAAAGAGGTCCTCGAGACCCTGATCGATCCGAATCGGCAAATTTCGGTAAGCCTCTGGCTGTGCAGACAGCCAATGCGTTGCATCCCATTCTTTCCAGCGTTGCGGATCATCTCCGAGGTAATTTCGAAAGGCTTTCTGCCCCCAGGGCACCTCGCTCGGCGCGACGATGGGCGCAAAGGCCGAGACTGACTGATAGCGACCCGGATTCCTGAGCGCACAAATCAGCGCACCGTGACCGCCCATCGAATGGCCAAAAATCGAGCGGCGTTCAGTTAGCGGCAAGTGGCGTGCCACCAGTGCTGGCAATTCCTCGGTCACATAGTCGTACATCTGATAATGGCGCGTCCACGGTGGTTCGGTGGCATTCAGATAAAACCCGGCACCGAGACCGAAATCCCATGCGTCATCGGGATCATCCGGGACCCCTTCGCCACGTGGGCTGGTATCGGGAATGATCAGTGCAATGCCGCGTTCTGCTGCGCTGCGCTGGGCACCCGCCTTGTGCGAGAAATTCTCGTCTGTGCAGGTCAGTCCCGATAGCCACCAAGCGGATGCCACAGGTCTCTCATCCGCCTGCGGCGGCAAGTAGACCGAGAAGGTCATGTCGCAATGACAACTGGATGACGCATGCCGATATTGGCGCTGCCAGCCGCCGAACAGTCGGGCCTCGCTCAGGCACTCCATCAGAAGTGAATGACCGAGCGGATGCTCTTGCCTTGATGCAACAGATCAAAGGCGGTGTTGATCTCATCCAGCGGCAAATTGTGGGTCACCAGCTCATCGATCAGAATATCGCCAGCCAGGTACTCCTCGACCATGCCCGGCAGTTCAGTGCGGCCTTTGACGCCACCAAATGCGGTGCCGCGCCAGACCCGTCCGGTAACCAGCTGAAAGGGGCGGGTGGTGATCTCCTGACCAGCCCCTGCCACGCCGATGATGGTCGACTCGCCCCAGCCCTTGTGGCAACACTCCAGAGCGGCTCGCATGGTGGCCGTTTGGCCAATGCATTCAAATGAGTAATCGACACCGCCATCGGTGAGGTCGACAATCACATCCTGGATAGGGTCGTCATAATCATTCGGATTGACCACATCGGTGGCGCCCATTTGCTGTGCCATCTTGAACTTGTCGGCATTGATGTCCACGCCAATGATGCGTGAGGCATTGGCCATGACTGCCCCCTGAATCACGCTCAAACCAATGCCGCCCAGTCCAAATACGGCGACGCTGGCACCGGCTTCGACCTTGGCGGTCTTCAGGACCGCACCAATGCCTGTGGTGATGCCGCAACCGAGCAGGCAGATCTTGTCCAGAGGTGCGCGGGCATTGATTTTTGCCAGCGCAATCTCGGGCAACACAGTGTATTCACTGAAGGTCGATGTGCCCATGTAGTGAAAGACACTCTGACCTCGATAGCTGAAGCGTGAGGACCCATCTGGCATCAGGCCCTGTCCCTGGGTGCTGCGGATGGCCTGACACAGATTGGTCTTGCCCGAGGTGCAGAAATTGCAGATTCGACATTCCGGGGTATACAGGGGAATGACGTGATCGCCGGGTTTCAACCCAACGACACCGGCACCGACTTCTTCGACGATGCCGCCACCCTCATGACCGAGAATCGACGGAAACAGACCTTCGGGGTCATCGCCGCTGAGCGTGAAGGCATCGGTATGACAGACGCCGGTTGCGACGATGCGCACCAGGACTTCTCCGGCCACCGGGCCTGAGACATCAATTTCATCGATGACGAGTGGCTCGCCTGGAGCCATCGCGATGGCAGCTTTTGATTTCATCTCTCAATCCTTGTAGGTAATCGGTCGGTTCTGGTCATTCCAGTGTGGCTTCCAACAGGTGGACGCAGCGTGTACGAACGCTGTCTGGAAGCGGGGTCGGGCGGCGGGTGTTCTCAAATCAAGGTGAACGGCAATCAGTCGGCAGTGTGAGACTTCCTGATCGGTTTCAAGATGGATCATGCGGTGTTGAATCGAAGCGTCTGACGCGTCACCGCGCGGACCACGGAGCGGATCAGCAGCACCTCGCCTGCATGGATTTCGGCAGCTGTAGCGGATGGTCTGTTCGACGGCAGCTATGCCGCATCCCCGTTCCATGACCGTGCGCTTACTCAAGCCACTGGCCGAGTACAATTGCCAACTGGCCGCGTCAAACTTGGCCACCTACCAGCGAACATTCATGTGGCCCATGTGGTCCATCTGGTCCGGGTAGGCGCAGCCTCGATAGGTTTCAATCATTCTCTCCCACTCCCGCTTGATCCAGAAAGCATTTTATCGTGATTCATCAAGAAGTCGACTTCTCGACAGTCAGTCTATTTTCTGGGTGTCATGTCGCGCTTGACCTGATCACGCTGTATCCACCAGTTTGTAAACGATTTTAAAACACTCGATCGAGGACGCGAAACTGCCTCATGGATGTGCGATAAAGGTTCCGCGTTACAGAAGTGACGCGTTAGAAGCAATGACAGGTGGTGCTGTCAGGTCGCACAAGCCTACCGGATTCTGCCCGGAAGGCTTGCTGCGATTCTTTTCAATACGCTCTTACGATTTTACTCCAAACAGACCCTATTCTGATTCGGCATGGTGGATCGATTTGCCTTGATCAGACGGGTTCTGTTCATCTGCATCACCTGTAATGGAGACAGC
>QIKT01000098.1 GCA_003233095.1 Oceanospirillales bacterium
GTGAAACAAGACGCCGGCACCCGCTCGCGGTTCAATGCAACACTCTGGCCGCATCGATCACACAGGAACGACAACTGCTGTTACCAATCCAGACACTGGCAGATCGTGTCATTGACACTTCCAGCACCAGTGTCCATGAGCTCAGACGGATTCTGGGCGAAGAACTGGATCAGGACCCCGAACAGATCACCCTGATGATCGAATCGTTTGGCTACAAAAAAGGTGTCCCCCGCGACATTGATGTGGCGTTCGATGTGCGCTGTCTGCCCAACCCCTACTGGGAGCCGGCGCTGCGGGGGTTGAATGGACGCGATCAAGCCATCGCGCAGTGGTTTGAAAGCAAACCGCTGGTCGCCGAGATGCTCGACGATATTCAGCGCTGGATGATCCGTTGGCTGCCTGAGTTCATTGCCCAGCAGCGCCATTACCTGACGTTGGGGATCGGTTGCACCGGTGGCAAGCATCGATCGGTCTATCTGGTTGAACGACTGACCGAACTGATGGAACAGACAGGCTATCAGGTAATCACCTACCATCGGGAGCTGGCTTGATGCAGGTCCTGTTACTGACTCATCAGCAAATCGGCAGCGCCCTGCTGAATCAGGCGGTGTCTCTATTCGGCCCCTGCCCGCTCGCAGTCAGCGTTTTCGAGGTCGATCCAGCCGATGACATCGACCAGCAAACTGAACAATTAGCGACACTGCTTGACCAGCCGTCAAGCGATGAGACATGGCTGGTACTGACCGATTTGTATGGGGCCACTCCCAGCAACCTTGCCCACCATCTGGCGGATGCACGTCATGCTCCCATCATTCATGGGTTGAACCTGCCGATGTTGGTCAAGCTGTGGAATTATCACAGTGAATCACCGGGTAATCTGGTGGACAAACTGGTCAATGGCGCTCGCAAGGCCATTTTCAGCGGACGCAAACCGGCATGAACACGATCGATCTGACGACCGTCAATCGGCTGGGCTTGCATGCCAGAGCAGCGGCCAAACTGGTCGCTCTGACATCGACATTTCACAGCACGATCATGCTCACCAAGGACGGACGGGAGGTCAATGGCAAAAGCATCATGGGAGTGATGATGCTGGCTGCCGGCATCGGTTCAACGGTCACCGTCAGTGCAGAGGGAGAGGACGCCAGTGCCGCACTCAAAGCCATCCAATCCCTGTTTGCAGAACGGTTCGGAGAAGACCTGTGAGTCGAATTCTCTACGGCCAGGTTGTTACGGGTGATGTGGCTTTCGGGACTGCACGTCACTACAGCACGCGGCTGGACATCAACAAGCATCACATTGGTCCGGATTCGGTCAGTGACGAGCGACAGCGCTTTCATATTGCAAGACTCGCTGCGATCGACAAGCTGGAGCAAATCGAGTCCAGGCTGAGCCAGCGACTGGCCAGTGAAGTGACCGAGTTCATCCACGTACATCGCCTGATGCTCGCAGACCCTCAGTTGTGCGAACAAATCGACCAACTGATTGAAGAACGCCAGATCAACTCCGAGTGGGCGCTGGCCGAGTACGGCGATGAACTGGCAACCGTGTTCTCGCAGATGGAAGATGATTACCTGTCAGCACGAATGGACGATGTTCGACAGGTGATCAAGCAGATCCTGCACCAGTTGCACCCCGAACCTTTTGAACCGGCAAGCTCGGGCGATGCCAGTCTGGAAAGAGCCGATACGCTGGTGTTGATCGCCGATGATCTGTCACCGGCGGACCTGTCCCTGCTGCACGAACAGGGCATTGCCGGCCTGATCACCGAACATGGCACACCACTGTCTCACACCGCAATTCTGGCACAAAATCTCAACATCCCAACCATTCAGGGCATTGCAAATGCGCGTCAACTCATTCGTGCCGATGAGCCACTGATCCTGGACGCGGAGCGCGGCATCGTGCTGGTCAATCCAGGCCCGGAGCTGTCGACTCAGTATCGACAACGCCTGCAGCGTCACAGCGACCCTGAATTGATCCGTCTGTCCAGAGAACCCGCTTGCAGCCGAGATGGACGTGCGATTTGTGTCGAAGCCAACATTGACCATCCACAAGACATTGATCATCTGGACGAACAAACCGTCGATGGTATCGGACTGTACCGCACCGAATACCTGTTTCTGAACCGCAAGGAGTTGCCCTGCGAGGACGAACAGTATCGCGCTTACCGAGGCCTGATGAACGCCATGGATGGGCGTCCGGTCACCATCAGAACACTCGATCTGGGCTCTGACAAACAACCCGGCGAATCGCAGGCACCCATCGGCAGTAATCCCGCTCTGGGTCTGCGAGCCATTCGTCTGTGTCTACAGGACGATCGATTGTTCATGCCTCAGATTCGGGCCTTGCTGCGGGCAGCCTGTGGCGGAGCCTTGCGTGTTCTGATTCCAATGCTGTCGACCTCCACCGAGATTTTCCAGATCCGTGCCCTGTTTGATCAGGCCCTCAACGAATTGCAACGAGATGGTCTTCCCTGCTCCAGCGACTATCAGCTTGGTGGCATGATCGAAGTGCCTGCGGCCGCTCTGAGCACGCGAACCTTCGCCCGACACCTGGATTTCCTCTCCATTGGCACCAATGACCTGATTCAGTACACACTGGCCATTGATCGAATTGATCATCAGGTCAATTATCTCTACGATCCTCTGCATCCGTCAATCCTGCGACTTCTGGCCATGATCATCAAAGAGTCCGCCCAGGAGAACACCCCACTGACCATGTGCGGAGAAATGGCGGGAGATCGTCATTACACCCGATTATTGCTCGGCATGGGCTTGCGTCATTTCAGCATGCAATCTGCCAAGGTGGGCTCTGTCAAGCGAGTCATTCATGACACAGACATTCAACAACTCGTTGATCCGATCAAGCGAATCATGAATGCGACCAACCCTGCTCGACTGAAACTGCTGGTCGAAGAGCTCAACGCACTCTGATCCAATACCCCATCAGACTCGTCGCACACCCATCACATGACTGATGTACAATCGCCTCGCAAACCGGCCCGAAATGACGCGGCGGATTGAATGTAACCGCACGCCAAAACAGCAAGGGAGCAGTTCATGGGCGAAACGATCAGAAGTCTAAAAACCGAGCTTTACAACCAGCTTCTGAACGATGCCCTCAAACAGGGGCAACTCGACACTCTCCAGCCGATGATCGAGTCTCTGTCGCCAAGCGAATTGGCTGACCTGCTTGAATCACTGCCGACCAAACCACGAAACCTGCTGTGGAGCCTGATCGAAGCACAAAGCGATGGCGAGGTCCTGTCGCATCTGAATGATGAAGCCCGTGCCAGTCTCATTGAGATCACCGATGATGAAGAGTTGATCGAAGCGACCCAGGAAATGGAGCTTGATGATCTGGCTGACATCATTCGTGATTTCCCCGACCAGGTCACACGCGGTGTCCTGGCGGTCATGGATCGGGAAGATCGCGAACGCCTGACGCAGGTTCTGTCCTACGAGGAACACAGTGCCGGTGGTTTGATGAACCCCGAGGTACTGACCGTGCGTCGTAGCGTCAGCCTGAATGTGGTCAGTCGTTATCTGAGAATGCGCGAGTCATTGCCCAAGGTCATGGATCATCTGTACGTGATTGACCGTGACGGACTGTATCTGGGCAAACTTGCCATTTCCGATTTGCTGACCCAACCGCCAAAAACGCGGGTTCTGGACCTGATGAACACTGATGACCCGGCCATCATGGCAACCACTGCTGACACCGAAGTGGCCGCAATGTTCGAACACCTCGACTTGATATCGGCACCGGTGGTCGATGAAAACAACCGCCTTGTCGGCTACATCACCATTGACGATATCGTCGACGTCATCCGCGAAGAAGCTGAGCGATCGGTCAAGAGCATGGGTGGTCTGGATGAGACTGATGACATGTTTGCGCCCATTCTCTCGACCAGTTCACGCCGTGCCCTGTTCCTGGGACTGAACCTGGTCACGGCCCTGATCGCAGCGATCTGCATTGATCTGTTCAGTGAAACGATCGATCAGATTGTGGCGCTGGCCGTGTTGATGCCGATTGTGGCTTCAATGGGGGGCATCGCCGGGACACAGACCCTGACACTGACCATTCGTGGCATGGCGCTCGGCCAGGTCGTTCCATCCAATACTCGGCCACTGATGAGCAAGGAAATTGCAGTAGGCTTGCTCAATGGCCTGCTCTGGGCTGTGGTCACGGCGATGATTGCCGCAGTCTGGTTCAAGGATGGCTGGTTGTCACTGGTGGTCGGGGTCGCGATTTTTCTGAACATGGTCGCCGGCGCAGCCGCAGGCGTCATCGTGCCCATCGTACTCAAGCGATTCGACATCGACCCGGCACTTGCCGGCGGTATGGTCCTGACCACAGTAACTGATGTAGTCGGCTTTGTATCCATTCTGGGTTTGGGAACTGTCCTGCTGTTGCAGTAACGCAATCAGGTCGGCAAGGCTGGTTTTTTAGCCACATTGTTGCGCAAATAGATCGGTTCGATAGACCCTGCTCGGACATGGTGTGCTTCGGTCAACTGAGCGGCGAGCAGAGCAATATCACTGGCATTCGGTGAACGATCAGGATCGCACAGTGCTGCGGAGCTGATCAGAGTCGCCAGTGGATCGGCATAGACCAAGAACGCAGAGCCCACCAGAATTTGCCAGTCAGCCCCGTCATCGAGTGACTCAGGCGCGCACAACAACGGCGGACGGATACAGGCCAGTTGATCTCCCTCTCGCCGAAAACCAGCAGCATATACTTCGCTCATCCGAGCATCCATGGCGACCAGCAACGTTTGCCCATCAACCACATCAGCAAGCGATTGCATGGCCAGTGCCTGTAGAGAAGACACGGGGGCAATGGGTATATCCAAGCCGGTCGAAAGCCCTTGAGCCAGACTGATCCCGATGCGAACGCCGGTAAACGAGCCAGGCCCCACATCCACAGCCAGAAGGTCGATATCCTGAAGGTCGATCTGAGCTTCGGCCAGCAAGGCTTCAATCCACGGCAGAACCAGTTCCGCGTGCAGTCTCGGTGCATGGTCGCTTCGAGAAAATGAAGCCTCGCCCCGCTGCAAGCAGACTGAACACTGTTCGGAGACGGTATCGATGGCCAGAATATTGACAGGCATGAAAAGGCTCATGTCATGGCGGTGATTCGCCGGATTGGGTATTGTATGGGATTGACGAATCAGGCTCCAATTCTTGCCATGAATCCACCTTACCCCACCCTTCTGATCAAGCTGTCTGTCGTACTCTGTCTGTACTGCTGCACCGCATCGGCGCAGACCGTTGATTCGGACACCCTGTTGAGTCCGTCACGAATCGTCATCGACTCCGACTCGACGCTATCGGGCCATTTGTATCAGGGTGGCATGCTGATTGGTCAGACGCGGCCCGGTGCAATGGTCGAATTCCAGCAGCAGCCGGTCATGTTGTCCGCAACGGGTCGGTTCGTGATTGGCTTCGGACGAGATGCGGATCTCGAACAGCAAGTCCATATTCGCTACTCGAACAGCAGTAGCCGCATCGACGTGCCGCTGTCCATCAAAGCACGTGATTACGATATTCAGCGAATCGATGGCTTGCCACCCGCACAGGTCACGCCGCCTGAGGAGGTCCTGCTCAGAATTCGCGAAGATAACCGTCGAGTCGCTGCAGCACGCCAGAAGCGTCTGCAGCGGCAGGATTTTTCCGGTCCGTTCATCCGGCCCGCCGATGGAAGGCTCTCGGGTGTCTATGGATCACAACGTGTCCTCAACGGAGAACCCAGGCGGCCACACTTTGGCCTGGATATTGCCAACACAACCGGGACCGCCGTTCGAGCCCCAGCAGGCGGTCAGGTGACCCTTGCAGACCCGGACCAGTACTATTCTGGCGGCTTGTTGATCATTGATCACGGGCACGGCGTCAATTCATCCTTCCTGCATCTCAGTGAGCTGCTGGTTGAGGTGGGAGAGCGTGTGGAGCAGGGGCAGTTGATCGGTCGAATCGGTGCCACAGGCCGAGTGACCGGTCCACATCTGGACTGGCGCATGAATGTTGGCAAGAGTCGTATCGACCCCGGTTTACTGTTGAGCGAGGAAGACATGAATGCTCTGACATCAATTCCTGCCAAGGATTGATCATCAACCAATCCGTTTGATGTGGGGGCCTCATAAGCGCATCCGAATTACCATGAGTGCCAATCGTGCCAACCTGGGAGAGAGACCCCCACATCAAACGAATCGAGTGGAAACTGCCCGGCAGTCTGGCCGGGCAGTCTGTTCAAAGTGCATCAATGCCAGGCGTCTTTGCCTGGACTGATCCCAACTTCTTAGAAGTCGACTGTCACACGTACGTACGGGAAGCGACCCGGTACGCGGTAGTCAGATGCGTTGAAGCTGTTGGCAAACGCCGTCGTAGAC
>QIKT01000101.1 GCA_003233095.1 Oceanospirillales bacterium
CCATACGCGAGGCCATCGACAACGACGATCAACACACGCTGGAGGCCGCTCTGGCCCTGTTTCTCGACAACAAGGATGACCAATGAGGCAGGAGATACGACAGAAACTGGTTCAGCTGGTCGAGCGGCAGGAAGAAGTCGCTGCCCTGCTCAGCGACCCGCAGGTGATGTCCAATCAGGACCAGTTTCGCTCGCTATCTCGCGAATATGCCAAGCTCGAGCCTATTTCTTCGGCCCTGGGGCGCTTCGAACACTCTGAACAATCACTGATCGACGCCACCGACATGCTCAAAGACTCCGACGAGGAACTTCGTCAGATGGCTCAGGAAGAACGCAGCGTGGCAGAACAGCAAATCGAAGCGCTGGAACATGAACTGCAGATTCTGCTGCTGCCCTCGGACTCTCGAGATGACAGTAACATCTTTCTGGAAATTCGCGCAGGAACGGGGGGCGATGAAGCGGCCATCTTTGTCGGTGATCTGTACCGCATGTACACCCGCTATGCCGAGCAGCGTGGATGGTCACAGCAAGTGATCAGCAGCTCTGAAGGCGATCACGGTGGTTACAAGGAAATCATTGCCAGGATCGCAGGGGACGATGCCTTTTCAAGACTGAAGTTCGAATCAGGCGCTCATCGAGTCCAGCGGGTACCGGAAACCGAGTCACAAGGGCGTATTCACACATCGGCCTGTACGGTGGCCGTGCTCGCCGAGCAGGACGAAATCGAGGCCATTCAGATTGACCCGTCTGACCTTCGAGTCGACACCTTCAGGGCATCTGGCGCTGGTGGCCAGCATGTCAACAAGACCGACTCGGCCATCCGCCTCACCCACCTGCCGACCAATACAGTCGTCGAGTGTCAGGACGAGCGCTCACAGCACAAGAACCGCGCGCGTGCCATGTCATTGCTCAGTGCCCGCCTGTTTGACCAGCAGAAATCTGCACAGGACGCCGAAATCTCGGAAACTCGTAAATCACTGGTCGGATCGGGAGATCGTTCGCAGCGCATCCGCACCTATAACTACCCCCAAGGCCGGATTACCGACCACCGAATCAACCTGACTCTGTACAAACTCGGGGAATTCATTGGCGGCGAACTGGACATGCTGATCGATCCGTTGATCCAGCAGCATGAGACCGATCAATTGGCGAGCCTGGCCAACGACTAAGCGACTTGCCGGCCGTCAGCCGGTCGAAAATTGTGCCGGAACCACCCACTCATTTGCCCTTAAACGCTGCACATTCAGAGACGCTGGCCATCGGAGAACCCTGAAGCAGCCATTTCTGCAACACTTCAGGGAGCCTCTGAACAAGTCGTGATCGGCTGTCTTGAGCGTGAAATACGCCCATCCGTGAAGATTGATGGCATGCCCTGTCAGTCCCAATGCGCGAGCCTGGCGACACGTGTGGGCTTTGAAAAAACGCCCTGCACCACACCACTGATGACAAACCGCGCCTGGCTCATGGCGACTCGGCAGGCTGCCCTTGAGTCGTTTGTGAGGCCACAAAATCAGTGACCTGTGCAGCGGTAATTTCGCCATACCAGGTTTTCACCAAGTCGCCTTCCGGATTGACCAGAACGGTGGTTGGAAGAACGGAAGGATAACCGAATATTTCGGGTGGCTCGTACACACCGACAATCGCGACCGGATACTCGACGTTGTATTGGCTGAGAAACTCCGCAATGACCTCAGGCGGTTCGTCTTCAAAGGCCAGGCCAATCAAAACGATGCTGTTGTCGGCGTGATGCAACTCCTGGAGCTCGGGCAGCTCCTTTCGACAGGGCTTGCACCAGGTTGCCCAGAAATTCACCGCCAGCCATTGACCCTTATAATCGCTGACTCGGATCATCGAGTCATCAATGGCCCTGATTTCGAACTGACGGATTGCGTCACTGCCTTGAGCACTGACCGACAGGCATAGCCAGACGGTAGCCATCAGGCTTGCACGGTGAAACATGGATCTATCTCCTTGCAGTGTGCTGCCACTTAAGACCCGCCGATGCGACACAATCATTCAAAAACGCCGCTGCTATTGACAATAGACAGGCAGATAAGTCGGATCGATGCTACCTGGATAACAGATCCAGTCAATCAGCTTGGCGTCATCGAGCTGATAATAATACTCAATGGTTTGCCCAGCAATCTGCTCTGATTCGTCATAGGGAATCGTCAGAGTGATGATTCCTTCATCCACGTCATATTCGAGTGAATCGGGCATTGACTCCAGTATTTCCTCGGCTTCGCCCTGATTTGGCAGGCGATTGGTGTCGAGGTAAAACACTCGAAGCTGGTAGCGCAGCTGAGAGGCGTCTGCCAGATACAGCATGACACGCGAGCGCATTTTATACTCCTGATAGGCAGGTATGGCAATGGCTGCAATGATGCCAACCAGGGCGACACCGACCATGGCGGCACTGCCTCCACCCAGCGTTTCGAGCATGGAATAGTTATACGACAGCCGGAGCGTCAGCGCATCATCTGACGCATCTATGCTCAAACCAAGTCGGCCTGTATCAGGCAGTCCTGCTTCAGTTGCGGTGGGCAATGCAAACACATCCACCTCGTATCCGGCCAAATCCCCGAGCAGCATCAGCACTTGCAGATAGGTGTGATAGACACCGCGAGGCAGGTGTTCAATGTTTGTCGCCAGCCCAAGTATGGTTGAGTCCCAGACCAGTCCGTTACTATCCAGCCACTCTTTCAAGGTGCTGGTTCTGGCATGGTTACCTCGATCAGCAAGCACCTGAGGGACTGCCGAGAAAATCAGATAGTCGCCTTCCTGGATCCAGAACAGATGGGTATGAAAGCTGTTGTAGACATCCAGCACCTGCTGCATGTACGGATCGATTTCCAAACCGGAGTCTGACGGACCCACTACTGACATCAGCTGAGTGGTGGGCAAACTCCACGACTTGATTGACACGCCAGCAAGTGAGCGCGTCTGAACCATCGCGGCGAGCTTGGACTCCAGGCGAGCCACGATCTCGCGATGCATGGCCGGATCACGCAACTGATACGCACTCCAGGTGCCTGATTCATCGCTGACCGTGGTGATTTCGGGTCCATAGGCACGTAGGAAATTGCCCGCGTCAAAGCCAAGCCACTGATCAGCTTTGGTTTTCACTTCAGTGCCCTTGCTGGCCATGTCACCACTGGGATCCAGGGCCATGACAAAGTCATAGGCCTGATTGAATTGTTCCAGCGTGGGAATAGCCAGACGTCCCGCCCAAGCGACCGTGCCTGCCACCTTCAAGTCCAGAGACTGGTTCAGACGCGGCGTGAACAGGCGGAGCCCGGTTTCCGGCATGGCCAGGTGAATGACAAACTCGGATTGGCCATTGCGCGAGGCACTGCCCATCCAGAGATAATCCATCTTGTCAACTTCCAGTAACTGAAGCTTCTGCTTCTGCTCCGCCGTCAACTGGTAGGACATCATGTTATACAGACCATCGATATCCACCCAGGCAGCCAGGTGCCGACCAGAGACATCGATACTGCTCTCGAATCTACCGACCGCATAATGTTCAAGATCGATCGTGTCGCGAGTGAAAAACCCCTTGATCAACTCGTCATTGGCAGACATCCCGGAAACCAGCAACAGGCGCCCATCCTGCTCGGAGAATTTCACGTACAGAGGCGCCGGACCGACCACCAGCGTAATCAGGCCTTCAGCGTTGTATGGTGTAATGATTCTGACCTGGCCAGCGGCCATGTCAATCAGACGTTGCAACAGCGCACCGAAACGAGCGTTATCGTAGCCACTCAAGGTCGTACCCAGTACCACATTCGGCATGACTGACCCATCGTTTGGCTCCAGAACGGCCATTTCAATCGGAGAATCGATGTGCCCAATGATCAGGCTGAATATCTCCTGAGCTTCGGCAGGCAGCATGCTGCTGTAGCGCTCGATCATGGATTCTCGAATGGACGCCAGCTCCTTGCGGTGGGCACTACCATCCTGAATCGGGTGAAGAATATCGCCCTTCGGTTGATTGATCAGATCCCAGGGCAAGGGAATACGGGCGTAGGCCAGCGTTCTGGCCGGCAGACGGTCTTTCAACCAGGCCACATTGCTGACCTGATAATCGCTGACGCGTTGCTGATAGGCGGCTGACTGCTGCGCGACCTGCTCTGCACCAGTGGCCGGTGATTCCTGATCACAGGCGGCCAGAAACACACTGGCTGCAATGATCAAGACGTAACTGTACGCTTTGATTTCCATACTGAGACCCTGCTGACACGTTGAGTGATCAGTCATGATAGCGTAAAAGCGTTACATATCACCATGCCAAACTGTCAAGTGATTGCGGGGTCAACAGGACATCGAAGCGATTTCTGCAGGCTCAATCCAATCTGATTTGAGGTCTGCAGGTCTTAAGTTCTGCATCACAAGGACCGTGCTCAGCGCACCGCGGCGGCACCGCAATCTCGGCCCTGAATGTTGGTCAGTCGGCTCAGCGCCAGGGTATTGGATCCCAACGCGCCGAAGTCGAACTCGGCCTGCAGGCCATCACAGTCAATCGTGGACAGGATCAATGTCCCGACCACATCGCGCACAGCGCTTGCGTCCTGCTCCCCGAATACAGGGCCCGACAGACGCTGCATCTGCAAGCTCACCGTGCTATCAGCCTCTGAAATCGACGCATTGCCCACCAACCACAGATCATTGCCATCGGCATCAAAGGTAAACCAGGCAATAAACACGAAGGCCCCATTGACATCATCGCCCACGGTGACGAAAAAACCCTGATCATTCAGACCCGGGGCAATCCAGGTTCCGGAAATCGAGCCGTCAAACGGCAGTACAGATGGCAATATTGCCTCGCCGTCGCTGATCAGAAAAATACCCTCTGGCGTAGCCATGTACATCGACCCTCGTTCGTCCTCGCCAAAGGTCAACGGACTCATGCCGCTCTCGAGCAGCACCTGGTTCTGCCACTGGCCAGCCACCTGCTGAAGCCCCCACAAGGTGCCGCTGCAGAAGTCACTGTAAATATACAATCCTTGAAGCTGTGGATAATCTGGCCCTCGATAGACCTGACCTCCAGTCACCGAGCAGCCTCCGTTGCTATCATGACCATAAACAAACACCGGATCGGTCAGGCCGTCACTGCTGCAACTGCCAGCAAAACAACTGTTGCCTTCCCTGATGTTCCAGCCAAAATTCTGGCCGCCTGAATCGCCGGCAAGGACCACGTTGATTTCCTCGAACCTGTTCTGACCGACATCAGCAATAAACAGATCGTTACTCTGACGATCGAAACTGATCCGCCAGGGGTTACGCAAACCGGTAGCAAATATTTCAGAATTGACCAATGGATCGCTGACAAACGGATTGTCAGCAGGGATTGTGTAACCGACCGTTTGTCCGCTGACATCGATGCGGATCAGCTTGCCTAACAAGGTGCGGTTATTCTGTGCAAAATTCTCCGGGTCACCGGCACCGCCCCCATCGCCGATACCCAGCCATAGCATCCCATTCGGTCCAAACTGGAGCCGTCCTCCATTGTGGTTGGACTGTGGCTGAAAGACGTCCAGCAGAATTTGCTCACTGTTCGGATCCGCCACCTGCCCATCGGACTGAAATCGCGACAGGACCATATTGCCATCCCGGTTGGTATACCAGGCGTAGAACACACCTGAGTTGGCAAAATCAGGTGCAAACTCGATGCTCAACAAGCCTCGTTCAGAACCAATCAGAACCCGTTCGGTGATATTCAGAAACGGCTGCTCGTCCACAACCCCGTTCTTGAGCACCCGGACTTCCCCAGCCTGTTGTGCCAGAAAGATCCGATTGCTGCCATCCCCGGCATGCTTGATATCCAGTGCGATAATGCTGGCCACCTGGGTCAGCTGAAGATCAATCTCCTGCGCCAGTAGCTGACTACTCAGGCCTCCAAACAAGCACAACGAGGCGCATAGTCCAATGGTGATGGATTGTGGTTTCATGTCACACCCTGCAGATAAACGGTTCATTTCGTACTATAACAGCTGGAGCCCCAAACTCAATCCAGTCCGAACCCTCACGAACGCCTGCTCAGTGCTGCCAATCTGTGGAATAATGGCCCGATGCGAATCATTAGTCATACCTGTTCAAATACTGAAATAATTTGCGCACTGGGTGTCCAGAACTACCTGGTGGGCGTGGACGATCATTCCGATTATCCTCTCGATGTGGTCAAGAAATTGCCAAAAATCGGCCCCGACCTGGACTTCGATATCAACAAAGTGCTGGCCCTCAAACCTGACCTGGTCATTGCATCGATGACC
>QIKT01000066.1 GCA_003233095.1 Oceanospirillales bacterium
GAACCAATGTTACCGGATCTGCTCGCTTCAAGAAGCTGATCATGAACGAGCAGATGGAAGCAGCTCTGGACATCGCCCGACAACAGGTCCAGAGCGGCGCTCAGATCATCGACGTCAACATGGATGAAGCCATGCTTGATTCCGAAGCGGCGATGACCGAGTTTATCAATCTGATCAGCAGCGAACCGGACATCAGTCGTGTACCGGTCATGATCGACTCGTCCAAATGGTCGGTGATCGAGGCAGGGCTGAAATGTCTGCAGGGCAAGGGCGTGGTCAATTCGATCAGCCTGAAGGAAGGTGAAGGCCCCTTCCTGGAGCAGGCGCGAACCATTCTGAAGTATGGTGCAGCGGTCATTGTGATGGCCTTTGACGAGCAAGGTCAGGCCGAAACGGCCGATGAGAAACTGCACATTTGCAGCCGCGCCTATCAGCTGCTCACCGAGCAGGTCGGGTTTCTGCCCCAGGACATTATCTTTGATCCGAATGTTTTCGCAATTGCCACGGGCATCGAGGAACACAATGACTATGCCGTCGCCTTCATTGAGGCGACCCGGCGCATCAAGCAAGAGCTGCCCGGGGTCATGATCAGCGGCGGCGTGTCCAATGTGTCGTTCTCTTTCCGCGGCAACAACCCGGTGCGTGAAGCGATTCACTCAGTATTTCTTTACCATGCGATCAGAGCAGGCATGGACATGGGCATCGTCAATGCTGGCCAGCTGAGCATCTATGAGCAACTCGACCCGGAATTGAAAAAGCGTGTCGAAGATGTGGTCCTCAACCGCCGTGCTGATGCCACCGACCGACTGCTCGAGCTAGCTGAATCAACGCGCTTTGATTCCCAGGAGGCCTCTGACGGACCACCCGAATGGCGGCAGTTACCGCTGGGAGAACGCATCTCGCATTCACTGGTCCGCGGGATCACCGAATTCATCGATATCGATATCGAACAAGCTCGGCTGGCAGCAGATCATCCACTGGAAGTCATCGAAGGCCCGCTGATGGCTGGTATGCAGCACGTTGGGGACCTGTTTGGTGAAGGCCAGATGTTTCTGCCTCAGGTGGTCAAGAGCGCTCGGGTGATGAAACAGGCGGTGGCCATCCTGACGCCGTATATCGAGGCCCGCAAGGCCGGTTCCAGCGTAGTTCAGAGTACTCGAAAAGTACTGCTGGCGACCGTCAAGGGCGATGTCCATGACATCGGCAAGAACATCGTCGGTGTCATTCTGCGCTGCAACAACATCGAGGTGATCGACCTGGGCGTGATGGTCACTGCCGAGACCATCATCGAGCGTGCCAAATCCGAGTCGGTCGATATCATCGGACTCAGCGGCCTGATCACTCCGTCACTGGATGAAATGTGCCACGTGGCCAGTGAAATGAACCGCCTGAAGATGGACCTGCCGCTGCTGATCGGCGGTGCCACCACATCCCGCGTGCATACGGCCGTGAAAATCGCACCCCACTACGCATTGGAGACCATCTGGGTAAAAAACGCCTCACAAGCGGTGGGTGTCGCGCAATCACTGCTGTCTGCTCAAGATCGCCCGGGCTATGCCAAAAAAATGGCTAGCGAATATCAGCAGGTCAGAGAACGGTACAAAAAGCGCGACCGACGCAGCCCGATGGTCAGCCTGAAACAGGCTCGCCGCAATGCGGCTCCAGTCAACTGGCAGACCGAACGGCCCTGCCCTCCCAGGGTGACTGGCATTCAAACCCTTGGCGATATTGATCTGTCCACGCTGGTCAACTACATCGACTGGACGCCATTTTTCAGAACCTGGGAGTTGACCGGACGCTACCCGGACATCCTGACTGATGAGGTTGTGGGCACTCAGGCTTGCGAATTGTTTGACGATGCGAAGGCCATGCTCAGGAGCATCATCGACGAGTCCTGGTTGGAGGCCAAAGCGGTGTTCGGTTTCTGGCCAGCACAAGCCAGTGGCGATGATGTGATTCTCTATCAGGATGAGGGTTGTCGAGAAGAGCTGGATCGATTGCACTTTCTCAGACAGCAAAAATCGAAAAACAATGGCAAGCCGAACTTCTGTCTTGCCGACTACATCGCGCCTGAATCGACTGGTCTGACCGATTATATCGGCGGCTTTTGCGTGACCACCGGACTTGGATGTGAAGAACGTGCCCGCGCGTTTGAAGCGGAACATGATGATTACTCATCCATCTTGCTCAAGGCCCTGGCAGACCGCCTCGCCGAAGCGCTGGCCGAATATCTGCATCAACAGATACGCCTTCGCTATTGGGGTTATCAACCGGATGAAACCCTGGACAACGCGCGCCTGATTCGCGAAGCCTACTCAGGGATTCGACCTGCACCCGGCTATCCGGCCTGTCCTGATCACACCGAGAAGGACACTCTTTTCAGCTTACTTGATGCCACCGAACACACCGGCGTGTCATTGACCGAATCGTTTGCGATGTGGCCTGCCTCATCGGTCAGTGGCTATTACCTGGCCCATCCGGACAGCCAATATTTCGTGCTGGGCAAGATTGCCGACGATCAGGTCAAGGACTATGCGCAGCGAAAGGGCATGACAGAAAAAGTGATCCGTCGCTGGCTTGCGCCAAATATTGACAGTGATTGACGGGCAGAGTCTGAACAGATCAGATTGAGAGTGAACTGACGGCCCGATAGAGACGCCGTCACAGAGCCATGGTTCAGTGGCGTCAAGTCAGAGGGGAGTCAGAGCGTCACTCCTCGCCGCCCTGTTCATCCTCAAGCAGTTCCAGATCACCAAAAGTGACGTTGCCCACCTTGGCTTCAAAGCTGCTGACATAAGTATTCAGAATCCCGAAATAGGCATCCCCTGCCAGTTCCCATTCATACCCAGTGGCGTCTGCGATCTTGATTCTCAGGGAACCCATTGTGCCCAGTCTCGAGCCAGTGACTTCTCGTTTCTGACGGCGAATCCAACGTTCACGATGCCTCAAGGCCTGAATATCACCGTACTCTTCGACAATCTCCAGACACACTTCTCGGGTACTGTCCATCTCATCGGCACGCAGTGATTTGCGGACTTCTTCGCGGGCGGCGATATAGGCTGGGTTGCCGGTCGTCGAAGCCAGCTTCAGCCAGCAGTAGGCGTGTGACCAGTTCTGAGTGACGCCGATACCCTGTACATACATGATGCCGATGTTCTTCTGCGCTTCTTTGTTGCCATAACGCGCAGAGCGGCGAAATTTGTCGAAGGCATCGTTTGGAAATCCGTCCTTCAGCGTATGCACGCCTCGAATCAGATCCGCTTCGTCCGGGGTGATGAATTGAGGGGACGCAGCCTGGCTAGCCGACCAGCAGATCGTCAGAAATAGTCCAAAAACACAGGATTGTCGCATGCTCTAACTCCGTCAGCGTGACCGCACTCTTTCGTCCCGACACATTCCATTGCCCTTTGAGTATAGTCAAAATTCACGGCCTCTGAAAGGTTTCGTACTTGATTTGGCATCTTTGTATCCATTACCGGCTCCAAAGACTCCTGAACACAGGCGTGCGCAGTCCGCTCAGCGATCCTCGAAGTCCGTCACTGCATCGGCATGAAAGGGATAATTGTTGCGAAAGCGGATCATCTCGTTGCGATCGAGTCGGGTCGTTGTGATCCCGCCACAGTCAGCGGCAGCGGCCAGAGTCTTACCCAGTGGATCCAGGACAATCGAGCCCCCTCGATAGGACCAACCGCCGCCATCGCGCCCCAGACGGTTGACCGCTATGAGATAGCATTGATTTTCGATGGCGCGAGCGCGCGCCAGCGCTTCGAACGCGTCATGACGTGGTTCAGGCCAGTTGGCCACCAGCAGAATCAGGTCGATCTGGTCGGTCAGCGTACTGTACAACGGAAATCGAAGATCGTAGCAGATCATCGGCAAAATCCGCCAGCCGTGCAGCTCCAAAATCGGCCGCGTGTTGCCTGCCTGATAGCGATGGTGCTCATCGGAAGGTCTGAACAGATGAACTTTGTCGTAATGGCCCTGTAGCCCGTCCGCCCCCATCAACACCAGTCGGTTGTAGACCGAGCCTGAGTCCTGACAGGCCAGAGAACCGGCCATGATGCAATCATGCGCCCTGGCCTGAGATTGCATCCAGATCAGCAACATCTCGCTGTCAGCAGAAGCCTGGGCGGCAGGGTCGGCGGTGAAGCCGGTTGCGAAGGTCTCGGGCAGCACGATCAGGTCAACGGCTTGGTCGAACGGCTCAAGCAGCGTCTGATAGCAGAGAAGATTGTCAGCGATCGATTGATGAGGCACCTCGACCTGAACCATGGCCACTGTCAATTCAGGGCGATCTTCGCTGCTGCGACTCATGCTAAACCGTCCGAGAGTTGAAATCTGATCACAATAGACTGAGTATACAGCCTGCCAAAACTGGACGGAACCGGCCGTGACTGATGCCTCACCCCGCTTATTTCTACTGATCATTCTATTGCTGCTGGGGCTCGACCCTGTCCTTGCCCAGACTGCCGCCGCGGCCGAACCGGCTTACTTCGGCTGGCTGTCCATCCTTCCGCCACTGGTGGCGATTGTTCTGGCCATTGCCATTCGGCAGGTCATCCCTGCCCTGTTCATTGGTATTCTGGCCGGTGCCTGGATCGTCGAAGGTCTGACCGCCGGCGGCCTGTTGGACGGATTTCTCAATGTGTCTGCCACTTACGTCAAGGGGGCCGTGGCAGATCCGGACCATGCCTCCATCATCATTTTCTCGATGATGATCGGTGGCATGGTCGGAATCATCTCTCGAAACGGCGGCATGTACGGGATTGTCGATCTGATCATCGGCTTTGCCAGCACTGCACGACGCGCCTGCGTGGCGACCGCGACTATGGGCCTGGCGATCTTTTTCGATGACTACGCCAATTCACTGGTGGTCGGCAACAGCATGCGACCGATCACCGACAAGCTACGAGTTTCGCGTGAAAAACTAGCCTACATCGTCGATTCCACCGCAGCGCCTGTGTCCTGTATCGCATTGGTGACAACCTGGATCGGTTTCGAGATTGACCAGCTCAACACAGAATTCACCAAGGCCGGCGTTGACCTGAATGCCTATGAAGTGTTTCTGAATTCCATTCCCTACAGCTTTTACCCGATCCTGGCACTGATCTTTGTCTTCATGATTGCGTTGATGAATCGAGATTTCGGACCCATGCTGGCCGCCGAACGTCAGGCCCGGAAGCATGGCTCCACTTCCGTGCCCCTGAAGGACGTCAACCAGGTTCACGAAGTGATCGAGCCTGTAGAGGGCAAGCCACAGCGTGCGATCAACGCCGTGCTGCCGGTCGCGACCATGGTGGCGACCGTCATGATGGGGCTTTGGGTGACCGGCCATGACGAGACGACTCACACACTGGGAGAGGTCATCGGCAACTCCAACTCCTATACCGCGCTGCTCTGGGGCTCACTCGCAGGGGTGATCATGGCTGCTGTGCTGAGCATGGCCCAGGGCATCCTGAGCATAGAAGAGACCGTCGATGCCTGGTTCAATGGCCTCAAGTCGATGCTGCACGCCATGCTGATTCTGATCTTGGCCTGGTCACTGGCCAATGTCACCGACGCACTGGGAACGGGTCAGTATCTGGCTGAGTTGCTGGACGGACGCATTTCACCGGCCCTGTTCCCGGCACTGACCTTCGTGCTGGCTGCGATCACCGCGTTTTCGACCGGATCCAGCTGGACCACCATGGGCATCCTGTTCCCACTGGTGATCCCGGTCGCACTGGTGCTGGTCGGGATCACACCCGATAATCCGGACAGCGCGCAAATGCCGATTCTGTACTCCAGCGTGGCGGCGGTGCTGGGAGGCGCGGTTTGGGGCGATCATTGCTCTCCGATCTCGGACACGACCATCCTCTCATCCATGGCCTCCGGTTGTGATCATGTCTCGCACGTCAAGACTCAGTTGCCTTACGCACTGCTGGTCGCAACCATTGCCCTGCTGGTCGCCATCATTCCAACCGCCATGGGAGTTGCCTGGTGGATCATGCTACCCATTTCAGTGCTGATCCTGTTCGTGATCCTGCTATTGACCGGACAATCGCCCGATGAGGTGCTTGAGGACAGCATTGAGGCGACAGCCCGCACCTGACGGGCTGAGTTTGTCAGCAAGGGAGCCTCTGAACAGGTCGTGACCGACTGTCTTGAGCGTCAAATCCGCCCACTCTGCGTTGCATGAACTGAGCCATAGCACCACTATGACTCAGTCCATGCGCCTT
>QIKT01000117.1 GCA_003233095.1 Oceanospirillales bacterium
ATGGCGATGGTTACTCCCCACAGTCATCGCAAGTTCATCTCATTCATACGTCCTGTCCGTGAGAGAACAGCGCCACTCATTTCACCTTATCAAATGCAGGCAGCAGTTTGATTGGCCGTTAGGCCAGCAGAGGTGCGGCGGGCATTTTGCGAATCAGCGAATACTTGATAGGAGCGAACCATGAGTCAGAATCTGAAGACCCGTATCTGGGAAAGCAACGGCAAGGACTATCAGTTTCCCGAGTTGACGTTCAAGGAGGTGACGGACAAACCGCTGATCGGGGCCTGTTTTTCTGGAGGCGGCACGCGCGCGATGTCATCGGCGATGGGCCAGTTTCGAGCGATGAACCATCTCGGTGTGATTCCGACCTTGCGCTACATTTCCTGCGTGTCTGGCGGATCTTGGGCGTCGACCATCTATACCTATTACCGCAGTGGTGCGAATAATGACCAGGAGCTGCTTGGGCCAATTACTCGCGCCGGGGACATCACTGATCAGCATGTAGCCACTGGCTTGAACAAGTCCCAACTCGCATACGGTGCAAGCAAATCACTGGAATATATTGTGGCCGGTTGGGAGGTTGATGTGTTTGGTAACTATTCATCCCACGATGTCTGGAACTATTCGATCGGACAGGCGTATTTGTCGGATTTTGGCCTGTTCGATGTGGATACGGCCACCAACAATCCTGATGACCTGGCCTATTTCACCTACAACGATGACAGCGAAGCCGAGATCAAGCAGTGTAACCCGTCATTGGCCAGCAAGGTATTCTACAAGCCACGGCCTGGTCGGCCCTTCCTGATCGTCAATTCCTGTGTGCTGCTGCCGCAGGACAATCCTAGCCAGACTGATCTGATCAACTTCGAATACACTGCACTGACGGTGGGGCGTCCGTTCTTGACCAACTTCAATGGAACCAACTATGGCGGTGGCTTCATCGAACCGTTTGCCTATCGGGGTGGAGCACCAAGTTCTGCACCAGCCGCACAGTGCTGCAACAATCCTCCACCGCTGCGCGACAGCGCCGGGTGGGCCGAGTCGTCCGCGCCGACACGGCATTATTCATTGACTGAAACAACGGGCACCAGCAGTTCGGCGTTTGCCAAGGAAATCATCAGCAAGTACGATATCAGCCGTTTCAATCCGCAGGACTTCTACTGGGCAGTGAACGGCAACGGCCCTTACAGCGGCGCCGAAACTTTGTTCGGTGACGGCGGCTTGCTGGAGAACAACGGAATCATTCCCCTGGTTCAGCGAGGTGTGTACCTGGCGATTGTGTTCGTCAACACTGAAACCAAGCTGGACCCAAGCTACATGCCGACCAGCGATCCGCATCTTGAGAGCAACAACCCCGATGGTCGCTGTGATGTGTCTGTGCCCTCATTGTTTGGATATTCAAATTCCAAATGGAAATGGAATTATCCGAACAACCAGATCTTTCCAACAACGGAATTCAAAATGGTGCTTGATGCCCTGAATGCAAAACGTGCCCGCAAGCAGCCGATGATCGTCAATTGCCAGCATACGGTGATCGATAATAATTCATGGGGGGTCTCAGCTCGCAAGGACAAACTGTTCGTCACTTGGTGTTATCTCGATCGTTGTGTCGGGTGGGAGGAGAACCTGGGCTCAGAGACGATCAAACAACAGATCAAGGACGGGAACCCCCCAGCGGGTACCAAGCCCACAGGGCCCTATCAGCACTTCCCCAATTACCTGACCATGAAGCAAAACGGCGATAATCTGGTCAAGCTGACCAAGGAGCAGATTACCCTGCTGGCTGATTTCACCTGCGATGCCATCTTGCTTGATGATGAACAGAGTCTCGTTACTGCCATCAAACAAGTCGCCGGCCTTACGGCTGAGTCAACATGATGCAGCGCGGATGAGCGATCGATCTGCCTGAATCTTACTCGTCCATGTTGATGGTCAACCAGCTTCTGGCGGCTTGTCATTTTCTGATGACGGTTCGCTCGGAGGCGTCAAGAATGTCAAAAATTTCGGTGTGGGAATATCCGCCGAAAGGTCGCAAGGCCACTATTTGGGCCATCTGCGGGTCGGCAGTGGCCAATTGATCGATCAGTTCATCCAGCATCAGCAGGTCGACCGATCCGTCCATGTTATCAACCAGGCTGCCAGCGGATGATCAAAAGGGCTGACCCTGGTGCGTTTCCTTCTCGGCTTGACCAGACCGGCTCGTTTGAGAATGTTGTCAATGCTGGTCAGCGAGGCGGGCCTCTGATCTGGAAACCGGGGCGTCAGCTTGGCCTGGATCTTCTTCGGGCCGAGCGTGATGGTATAGCGATCCCTGAGTTCGAATATCGCCTTGCGGACTGTGCAGGGGATCGCGCCCGGATGAGATTTCGGCTGCCGTGATTGTTCATCCAAGCCATCCAGCCCGCCTGATTCGTAGCGGCGAATCCACTTGTAACCGGTCTTGCGGCTGATGTTGTAGCGGCGGCACAATGCAGTGAAAGAGGGGCGGGTGCCTCGCAGGTAATCGGCTGTAAACATGAGGGAACCTCTAGAAACCTGCTGCGCGGTCCGATTGCGGCGTTGCGTGGTGCCCGGAATCCTCATGTACTGCCCAGTACACTGCAGTTCCTGTGCTCCGTGCGCCTTGCACTCGAACCGCTGGCTACGGTTTCTAGAGGTTCACATGAGTCGTTGATCCATCGGTTTCGCTTCTTTCCAGGGCATGAGCATCTCCTCGTGGGATGCTCTCAATGTAGCGAAAGTGTTACCGACGACTGTGAACTGTACCGTCCATTTATTTTGGTCATTTTACTTTGTGCGGGCAAAGAAAAGTGACTCGCCACCAGGCGAAACCTGAGCTAGTAAAACACAGAAAAACCCCCATCGACATCAGGCGAAATCTGAGTGAAAACAACACGCAATGTTGTGACCACTCTCGGCAAACTGCGAAGCAGTTTCTGGGTTCTGTGCAACGTTTTGACTGTGGTGTGCAGACCGAATGATGCTCTGATTCGACGGTCTGGATGACTCTGGTCACCCTCAAACGTAATCCCATCCATCGCCTATACTGAGATTGAGTAACCAGAAGGGAAGGCTCATGACATATACATCCTCGGTGAAAACCGTTTGTACCTTACGATATTGGATCGTTGCAGGTATTTTGATGTTGACAGCGTGCTCGGATCAACCGGACAGCACGGATGAATCCGCAGGTGCCGCGACTGAACCTGCCATCCAGCCGGCACCCGAACCGGAACCCGCTGTTGCCAGCAAAGACATTCCGATCAGTTCTGAGAACATGAAAGCCAGGACCCTGTATGAGGAAGGCCAGGCCTTGCTGGATGTCGGCAGGGCGATCGAGGCGCGGGCCAAGTTCATGGCCGCGACCGAGGCCGATCCCAATTTTGCGCTGGGTTACTATGGACGATCCAACGCCGCGCTATCCTTCAAGGAGTTTCAGAACGCCATGGACGCGGCTCAATCCCACCTCGAAGGTGTCTCTGAAGGCGAGCGTCTGATGATTGCGATCAATAACACCTTCCTGACCAATGATGCAGTCAAACGGCTTGCGCTGGCTGATGAGCTGGTAAGCGCCTACCCGCAGAGTGCAAGATCCTTCATCATTCGCTCTGGGGCCCGAGGTGGCCAGAACGACAACGAGCGGGCTCGTGACGATATGGAAATGGCCTTGACGCTGGACCCTGAGTCCATTGCCGCATTGTCAGGTCTGGCCGCAAATAATCTGTTTGGAGAGCCCAGAGACTTCGAGGCCGCCATCAGATGGGTCAACGCCTACATCGAGGCCTACCCGGGTGAAGCCAAAGCCTACGAGATGCTCGGTGATGTGCACCGCGGAGTGGGTGATCTGGAAGCTGCTGCCGTCGCGTATACCAAAGCCGAAGCGATCGATGCCACCCTGTATCTGGCAGCGCACAAGAACGGTCATGTGAATTCGTTTCTAGGAAATAGCGATGAAGCTCGGGCAGCCTACGATCGAGCCGTCGAACTGGCCTCACCAGAAAATAAGGCTGGGAGTGCGACCTACAGGGCCTTTATCCCCATCCACGAGGGCAATATCGAGGCAGGGATTGCCGAGTTGGAGGCCCTGGCAGAAGGTATCGAGGCGATGGGTACGCCCGCTGATCAGGTCAAGGGAGCGAAGATATTTGCTCTGACCAGTGCGGCCACAGCCGCCATGCATGCCGGGTTGCTGGACAAGGCGGCCGACTTGGTCGAGCGTCGCAATGCCTTGGTCATGTCGGTCGCTGACGATGTGGGCACCATGGATGCCCGTCGATTGCAGGAGGCCGACACCCATCTGTTTTCTGGCTTGCTGGCCGCTTATCGAAGCAATACCGAAGAAGCAGGCCGGCATGCAGCAGCCATCATGGAACGGGTTGCTGACGATGATAACCCGCGCAAAAACGAGCCGGCACACTACGTGCTGGGGATGGACGCTCTGATAGCGAAGGATTACGCTACGGCGGTTGATTATCTCAGTCAGGCGGACCATGCAAACACCATGTTCATCCGCTATCAACTTGCCCTGGCTGAAGAAGGCAATGGAGAGGCTGAAGCCGCTGCTAAACACTTCGCCGAGGTTGCCAGTTACAACTTCAACTCGATGGGGTTCGCGTTGATTGGGCGTGCTGCAAAAGAGAAATCAGCCGGTTGAATTCAAACCGTATCCTGGAAGCATCTGAACAAGTCAGGGTGGATTGGAAGTGTGAAATGCATCCGGTCAAGGCGCAGGAACCGAGTCATAGTGGTGCTCTGGTTCGGTTCCTGCAACACAGAGGGGGCGTATGTGACGCCATGACAAGCGGTCATGAATTGTTCCGAGGTTCCCTGATACCTGTCCTGAACACGCGCTTGCTGAAAACAGGGTGAGTGTTCAACAGCAGCCTTTTTTAGTGAGGTCTGTTCCCGCCATGTAGTCCGGGCCAGCAGCCCCCCTCTTCATGCCGTCATTGGTGATCAGGTATGTGTCTGCAAGCTGATGAAACGTCGCCTTGATTTTGTGGGTTTTCATCGCTTCAGCTGTCGGAGATCAGGTGTGCTGTGTTGCATTTACGATCGACATGCATGGTAGTTGCTGGAACAGCTTGACGCCGTGTTGTACATTGTAGGGCTGGAGTCTGTGTTCATCTGCTCATTGTTGAACAACTCAATCATCGCTTGAGAGAGTCTCCATATGAACTAGGCAGGGATTGAAGACAACATTTTACGTTAGGCTGGAGCCTCATTTGTCATGACAGAACAACAAAATAAATACGAAGAGATCATATTTGCGATCACCACCCCCGAAGACTGTGAGGTCATGGCCAGAAACTGCGAGGCGCGAGGTCGTTCGGATCTAGCATTGCTCGCGCTACAGCACTCTATCGAACTGCGCGCCAAGACAGTCGAGGTCGAAACAGAGCCTGAAGCCGACGCCGTCCAATCGGTGTACGCCTTTGAGGAAACACAGTATGTCAAGCTCGGCAAGCGGATACGAGCCAGTAAAACCTGGAAGATGATCAAGGACCACGGAGTGATGGGCGCTGTCGAGCGGATTGTCAATCAAACGCAGGAGACCGATGATTATCAGGGGCTTGTTGACTTGGGCCTGGAAGGTTTCGCATTCGAGTGCGTGGTTGACAAATATCCAGATCTTTTCGAGCAGGCAACGGTCAAGACCGCTCGTGCTCGAATCAAGCGCTGGAGCAAAGACTCTCAAGCATCCTAGGGAGCCTCTGAATAAGTCTTAAGCGGATTGGATTGAGATGGCAAACACGTCCGATCAAGGCGTATGAACCGAGTCATAGTGGTGCTATGGCTCGGTTCATGCAACGTAGAGGGGGCGTGTTTGACGCTCAAGACAACCGGCCATGACTTGTTCAGAGGTTCCCTAGCAGCCTGTCGGACTTAACATGGTCTACTACGGAAAACCCGAGTTTGGCCAGATGTCCCGATCTTGTTGGTTAAATCGCGGTGCTATTCGCCTCGAAAGGTCGAAAAATCTGACTCAAATCGGCTGTTCCTCGTGACGACCCGTTAAGTCTGCCAAGGAGCCTCTGAACAAGTCTGGGTGGATTGGATTGAGATGGCAAATGGGTCCAATCAAGGCGCATGGACTGAGTCAT
>QIKT01000052.1 GCA_003233095.1 Oceanospirillales bacterium
CCCCTCAAGTCTCCGACTCAAGAACTCAGCTGCCAGATCTGGGGTTGCTGCTTCTCAAAGGGTATCCAGACCGGCTGGCTCAGCGCACTGCCAATGGCCGCTATCGGCTGGCCAACGGACGAGGCGTCAGGCTGGATGAAGACGATCCACTTTGCAACGAGCCCTGGCTGGTGGTAGCCGACTGTGACGGTCGCAAGCAGGATGGACGCATCTGGCTGGCCGCTGCAATTGACTCGGCACAGCTTGAAGCAGCGCTGGCCGATCACATCGAGGTCATCGACGAGGTCACTCTGGATCGACAGTCACAGCGCATCACAGCCCACAGAGAAACCCGCTACAAAGCCATTATTCTTGACAGAAAGGTGCTCCCATCACTGTCTGCCGAGCAGTTCCAGCAAAGCCTGAAGAGCATTCTTGCAGAGCATGGTGTGTCCGTGTTACCGCTGTCTGAAGTCTGTGAGTCGTGGCTGCGACGCGCCCAATGGCTGGGCACGCAGAGTAGCGACTTTCCTGCCCTGACCAGGCAGACCCTGGCTGATTCAGCGTCCGACTGGCTGCTGCCCTATCTGGCAGGATGCCGAACACTGGCAGATCTGTCTCGATTGCCATTGCTAGAGCTGCTCAAGGCCACGCTCATACCTGAGCATCAGCGCATGCTGTCCCGGGAAGCACCCATACATTTTGAAACACCTTCTGGTGGACGAGTGAGAATTCGATATGATGCCGACCAGGGCCCTACCGTGTCTGTAAAGCTTCAGGAGTTGTTTGGACTGATCGATTCACCGCGGCTGGCAGGTGGCAAGATTCCCTTGCGGTTCGAGCTGTTGTCGCCGGCACAACGCCCGATCCAGATCACCTCGGATCTGAAGCGCTTCTGGTCTGACTCCTATCATGACATTGCCAGGGAAATGCGCGGCCGTTACCCAAAGCATCGATGGCCTGAAGCACCGCTGGATGCAGTGCCAGGATCATCCATCAAGCGCAAATCACCGCGCTGATAGTATGATCACTGAGTCGTCGATGATGCCTGAACTGCGGGTTCTGACAAGCCACCTTCCGGCTCAGACGATGTCAAATCCCAGGCATCCAGCCAGCTGACCGAATGGGGCACCATGGCAAACTCGTTCTCCAGTCGCTCAGCCATGTCCTTCATGTGACCAGCACCATAGAAAATGGCCAATCGCTGCTGTCCCGCATCCAGTTGCTCACGCAGCACTGACATCGCCTTGCGATTGCGTTCAGTGATCAGGACACTACCTTCTTCGCCTTCAATCCTGTCAAAGGTCGCCTCCGAACCTGCCAACTCTCGAGCGGCAATCCGCTTGAAGGCCAACTCGCGATCAGATGAGAGAAAGGCCAGAAGCATGTCCATATTGGAGGTTTTCGGAGGCGATGCCATGCCGGCCATCATGATCGAGGCCATCATGGTGAACATCGATTCACCTCGATCGGACATCGACGCCTCGAACTCAGCCTGGGTCATGTCGGCATGCACCATGTTGCTGACTGAATAATCCACTTCATCGAGTTGGAACGACAACCCCAGGCTGTCCTTCATGAAGATTTGAGCTCGCGAGACCATGCTCATCTTCGGCTCATCGTCCGCTTCAATCGAATCAATCCATACGGTCGACTCAGCCATCTCGAGGAGATCATCTTCGATCTCGGGTTCCTCGAGCACCATCTCGTACAGGACAACATCATAGTCCTCGAATCGCTGGTTCAGGTCCTGAAAATAGGATTGATCTGCGATATGAACCGCGCCAACCAGATCCACGTATCGACTCAAATCAGTGGCCCCTCGGGGCACAAAACGAACCAGCGCTACTTGAAGCGAGATGGATGACTTTCCTTCGCTGAGAACTCGGATGTACTGCTCGGTGGTGTGCTCGGCTGCGTCGTCCTCAGCGGCCCTTTGAAGAGCCGGCTGCGCGTTGGCAATCGATGCACTGGCAACAGCCAGAAACAGAGTCAGCGTGGATACACGCCTGCGAAGAGATTGGGGCATGATGGTTCGACACCGTCAACTAGATAGCGCCATCATAACAAACCCGCCGCTGCTTGCGCATCATGGCAAAGGTCACGGCCTGTCGAGGGCGCGCCGGAGGTAGGGTGCAGGATCGACCCGTTCGAAGCCTTGAGTCTGCTCAACCATGTGATCTAGCCAGACACTTGTGCCCGGGCCCATAGACCACCAGAACTCGATCACCCGGTCTAGGGAACCTCTGAACAAGTCATGACCGGTTGTCTTGAGCGTCAAACACGCCCGCTCGGCGTTGCATTCGCTGACGCCAGCGAACTGCCCATCCGGCCTGATCGGCTGATCGAGTTCACCGATCGGCGGAGACTATCGGGATGATAATCCGCGTTTCCTGATCAGCCACCTCGACTTCTGACGGATCATTCTGATAACTCTCCACCGCGTGATTGTCCAGTTCCACGCCTTCGGCGAGCGCCCAGTTCGCGACATTGCGATAGCTCTCCCCAACCTTGTGATACGCACCCATGTGAATCGTGGTCACATATTGTCCAGCAGGCCACACCGCCGGCGCGATGTCACCATGACCTGTCATAGCAGTACTTGCTGGCATGCCAATCTGCATCGTCAGTTTCCCGGTCAGCATCATCCACAGCATCGATATCACGCCCTGCTTGCGAACCCGACCCCAACGGATACTCTGATACCGCGCATAAGGTGGCCCGGCCTGTGACGCATCACTGGCTTCGATGTGGGCCTTGATGCGTGGGAAATGCTCACCCAGCGCTTTGGGAATGCGCCACATCGGAATCGTGACTGTCACTTCCAGCGCGTGGACTGCCTCCAGGGTTTCTATTTGAATGCTTTGGGACATCCATGCCTCCTGATTAGTTGCAATAAGCGGACACTCTGTGACTTGAGCTTAGGCCAGCTTGCCCAAACTGACTACGGCTCGCCTGATTTGAATGCGTCGCTTGTGCTCGATCCATCCAGGACGACCCCACTTTGCCCTGTCATCACAGCGTGGTATTCCCCTGAAACCCCGAGTGATTCAGCACGGCGTGGCAGAGTTGGGACGCATCCTGCGTACTCCTCCATAAGCGGCCCTGCGCCACCTATCACCTCGACAAGGAGTCCCATAGATGAACCTGACCAAACCATTGCTCTACCTGATTGTATTGTGCGCATCCAGCGCCTCATGGTCTGCCACCTTCATCGTCACCAGCCGGTTCGATGACAACCTGGCCCACGACGTCAACCCTGGCGATGGCGTGTGTGCCGATAGCGTGGGCGTCTGCACGCTGCGCGCAGCAATTCAGGAGGCCAATACCGATACTGCCTTCGATATCATCCTGTTCGACAATACCCTGGCAGGACTTCAAATCACGCTGGCGGCTTCCGAAGGCCCGCTGCCGGTCATTACCGAGGGCACAGCATTGCTGGCCAATCTGATGTCCGCCTACAACGACGACGCGACCTTGCTGCGCAATGCGCCCCCACAAATCACTCTGAACGGTGGCAACCTGGCTAGCAACAGCGTCGGGCTGCTGTTCTCCGGCGCTGCTGCACAGGGCAGCGTGGTCGCGGGTCTGTCAATCGTTTCGTTCCCATCTCACGGCATCCAGGCGGCCTTTGGCGCCGATGACCTGGATATCGATCGCAACTACATTGGTGCGCTGCCCGATTTCACACAAGCGGGAAACGGCGGTCACGGCATCAGCATCGTCAATAGCAGTGATCATCGGATCGGCAAGGCACGATTGATGAATGGATCGGGATTCAGCGGTCTGGGCAATGTGGTGTCATCCAATGGAATGTCGGGCATTCGCCTGGAAAGCTCTGACAACACAACCATCCACGCCAATCTGATCGGCATTCGTCCCAGCGGCACCAATGCCCGAGGCAATGACCAATTCGGCATACACGTCTCTGGCAGTGGCCACACCATTGGTGATGTGGCTGGTGGTGATGCAGCCGGCAACTTCATCGCCAGCAACGGTCTGGGCGGTATTCTTCTGTCTGGCAGTGATCACGAAGTCTATGCCAATACTCTCGGAATGGGCGAGACCGGAACCTTCCTGAGCAGCCCTGGGAATGGGGTTACTGTAGTGGGAGACGGCCATACGCTTGGTCAGAGCGGCGATGCCGCCAACAACATTTATGCGCACCTGGGCAGCGCGGTCCGCCTGGGTATCAACGCTGGCAACATGGCAAACAACACCCTGATTTCAGGCAATCAGATCGGACGCTTTGGACTTTTCGGCGTGACTGAATCTGGCAATGCCAATGGCATCCACATTGCCAATGGCACTCTGAACGAAATCATCGGCAACCGCATCATCAACTCGGTAGGCAATACCGATCTGGGGTTGACCGCTGATGGCGTGTTTGTCCGCAGTGACAATAATCGCATCTCCGAGAATCAGATCGGGTTTGTGAACACTATCGGCGGACCCTCAGCCCAACCCAACGCGATCGGAATCGATGTTCGTGGCGATATGAATACCGTGTCTGACAATCAGGTGGGCGGTAATGAGGATGAGGGCCTGCTGCTGGAAGGAGACGAATTTCGAGTGTTCGGAAACCATATTGGTGTCACCGATGATTTCCAGCCCATCGGCAATCAGGACATCGGAATCAACATGGTCAACGGCGATGACAATGATGTGTTCGACAACGTTGTAGGTGACAACCTGTTTTCCGGAATGGCGATGGGCGCTATCAGGACATCGATGATCAATTTCAACTTTATTGGCATCTCCCCCGATGGTGATGTCATCGGCAATGGCAACCATGGCATTCGGATGTCTCTGGGCAGAGATAACACGCTGGGGGCCAATCGGATCGCACACAATGGGCGCAGGGGCATCATGATTCTGGATGACTCCGAACGGATTGAAATGATCGCCAACCAGTTGCACAGCAATCTCATCTTCGGGATTGACCTGAATGCCGACCTGGCCTCAGCGAATGACCCGGGTGATCCCGACGAATTGGCCAATCGGACCCAGAATCACCCAGTGCTGGAGTCTGCATTTCTGGATAACACTCGCGGCATCCGCCAACTGGTTGCCGAGTATCGTATCGACACGGACGCCGATAATGCCAGCTACCCGCTTAAAGTCGATTTTTTCTGGACGCCTTTCGATGAACCGGCTCAAGGTCGATTCTATCTGCAAACCGATCTGGATTACCTGACACCCAACACCTTGAGAGAGTTCTCGATCAATTTCCCGCTCTCTGCAAGCGGCGGCTGGCTGACGGCGACCGCCCGTGACCAAGTCGGCAATAGCTCCGAAATGTCCGAGCGCATCGTATTCGGCAATCCAGGCTTCATTTTCCAGGACGGATTCGAATAAAACAGCACACGTGACAGGCTCGGCCAGCGCCGAGCCTGTCACGTGTCGAGTCGGTAGATCAGGATGGTTCGGATTGTGCCGGATCAGGCGCTGCCTCAGCGGCCTCCCATTCAGCAAATCGGTCGACCTCGTCCTTGACCGTTTTCAAGGTCCAGCCCAACAAGGCCATGTCATCGGCAAAGCCGAAGCCCAACAGAATATCCGGGATCAGATCCAGCGGCATCACGAAGTAGACAATCGCCGCCAGAATCATCAGCACGCTTTTGACCGGAATCTCCCGATAGGCTCCGCTGCTGTAGGCGCGCACCAGCCGCACCGCACGGCGCAGTGACTTTGCCAGTTCCGACTCGGCGAGACGGCTACTGCCAAGCTTGAGGATGGCACGATCCAGCAATGACTTCAGCCTGCCCGGCTCATCCAGCAGTTCGCGCGACTTGCGGTCCGCTGAGCGATAAGACTTGCTGCTGGTGACGCCTTTGGCGGGAATTTCCTGGCTCATCTGTACTCTTCAGATCAGTGATTACCTACTCCATGTTACATCCAATCGATGACATTCGAGCAATCTTTGCTGACAATCTCAAGCATATGAACAACCTAGCCCGCATTATTCATGAAGGATCGCGAGTGATGGCGGATTGTGGCGAGTTCAGCGCGCCGACCTGGAGTCAGAATCATAGCGGTAGCTATGGTGAGGGCGAAGGGCAAGTGCAGCC
>QIKT01000135.1 GCA_003233095.1 Oceanospirillales bacterium
CCAGCTCATCCTTCAATTCAGATCATCGAAGGGTGAGTGACCTGGAGCCATCACGATGTTTAATCACGACAACACTGAGGCCAGTTGTCATGGAAGGGGGAACCTCTAGAAACCTGCTGCGCGTTCCGATTGCGGCGTTGCGCGGTGCTCGGAATCCTCATGGACAGCCCAGTACACTGCGGCTCCTGTGCTCCGTGCACTCGAACCGCTCGCTACAGTTTTGTCTGCATTCGCCCCACATGCACACGTCATGGTTTCCCGGTCAAAAAAAATCAAGATCAATCCCGGGTAGCTGGCTGATCCAGTGGAGACCATTTCATAACCTCCGATCATGCGCTCCACCTCTGATTCAGTCGAGTCATGATCGGGTTCCTTGCCGATCTAATTTAGTACCCGGATTTTTCTCAGGCTGCCTGTAACACAGCACAGGTGTGAATTGGCCATGGTCACCCGGTATATTTTTCACCTTCAATATTTCTGATATGACCCAAGAGAAGCATTTGGAGTACATGCAAGCTCGCGAAATAGACCCATTGTTGTTTTCTACCTTGATCTTGTGATGCCCATCACATATTTGACCACGATCGTCATTTTCCTGGTCTAGCGTCAGATATCAGCCCATTCATTGTGATCACACAAAGGGTTTAATCCCCCAAGTGCAGTATGGATGAGCCTGACGTGGTCTGGGTTTGCAGGACCAGCAAAGGGTCAAATTTTGGTCAATCGTATGGATTGGCCAGGCTATATAAATTTTTGGAGGGATTATGAAGAATTCAATTTCGCTAGTGATCATGATGTTTCTCTGTTTGATGGTGCTAACTGCTTGTGCACCGCCGGTGCATGATGATCCGGGTGAGGCAGATCAAGTATCAGATTCCAATGCCCTTTGGACGGGCAGCAAAGACAATCACTTTTCAGGCAAACACAATGATTTCATTGACGACCTGATGTTGAACGGCAATGTCGCCTCTGGTGGTAACCTGGATGGGCTGGTGTCCACACAGGCGCCAGGTTGTGCAGTGGGGGTGCTGAAAAACGGCAACATCACGTATCTGCAATCGTATGGCTACGCTGCCGTCGATACCGGCTGGACACTGGACACGGTGTCGCCAGTGGCGTCGGTTTCAAAAACGTTCACCGCCTTGGGCGTCATGCGCATGGTGGAAGAGAACCTGGTGGAACTGGACGAGCCCATTCAAACTTATCTGGGAAATGCTGGCGAGTTTGCTGATGTGACGCTGGAAGAGCTTTTGAGCCTGAGTGCAGGGGTGCCAGTGGGTTCACCCAATTGGACGAGCGCACCCAGTTGCCCAGCCTCAATGCCCAACAGTGCCAGCGCAGACTGGTGTCTCAGCCATCCGCGTGTGGCCTTTGATGCCATAAAGGATGACATTTCGCTTGAAGCACAAACCGATAAATACGCCAATATCAGTTTCATGGCGGCCGGCGCGGTGATTGATCAGGTCAGCTATGACAGCGATATGGTAGCGAATACACAGCGTGGCTATGAACCCTGGATCTGGCATCAACTTGGCCATTGGGCCGACGATTACAACGTGGCCGGAGAACTCATCTCACTGGCCTTGACGCATTCCTGGCGTCATGGTGATATCAACCCCTATGCCGATGGTTTTGATTGCAATGGCAATTGCGGCAACAACCCTCCACAGGTGGGTGCCTGGCTAGATGCAGGCTCGCATGAAGGCTGGTGGGGGCCTGCTGGGGGCTGGTCGATGACCATTGGTGACCTGGCCCGATTTGTGGCGCTGATTGACAATGAAAACGTCCTCACGGAAGACTCCTGGCGTGAGATGATTGACGTCCGCACCAACGTGTTCAACGACAACAATATTGGCGGCATTGATTATGGCCTTGGGGTCATCGTGGAAAACTGGGGCAACACGCCCCACGTAGAAAATATAGTCTGGCATGGCGGCGACCTGGCAGGATATTCCAGTATCTGGTTTTATTCCACGATGCAGAGCAACAGTTATGGCGTCGCCATCCAGTGCAACAGCAACGGAGGCCAGGCCACCAGCTTTGGCCTGCGGGCGTATGCTCAGGCGATTAATGACTATGCCCGCTCCGGTGGTAACATCTACCCTGAACAGGACATCGTGATTGGCTTTGCGACACAGGAAGATGCCGCGGGTCCTTATTTGATTGACGAGAAGATGACCCGTTTGGTCAGCCCTTCCAGCCTTCACCTGCCCTGGTTGATGGACCAGGACATTGTGCTGGACATCACCCGCTTAGGTCGCAATAAAATGAACTATACTTTGTTCGCCATGGACGTTACTGAAGGCCGTACTCGAGCACAACCGTCCAAGGTATATGCCCTGGGTACAGACCGCTATGTACCCAAGCGTTTCAGCCGCACCACACCTCGGATGGTTAAGCTGAAAACAGAAGCCGGGCCAGTACAATTCAATGACCTGACATTTGACATTGGATTCAGCAAAAGTGGCACCCATCTGGCTGAGAGCAGGTTCTCTGCAGTGCTGGATCTAAGTCAGCTTGAAACTGAGGGCAGAATTGACAGTTGGCCGCGTCTGTGTCGCATGGCCAAACAGTTGGACGGCGTGACCTGCCAACCTTGTGACAATGGCACTCGCTCCTGTCTGCCAGTCGTGTATGAATTCCAAGCCACGCGATTGGATCGCGAAATACGGCCTTAGTCGATCAGAGCAGTACTGCGATTAACACATGTACACCCAGAGACCGGATCAGTCAGGCCTCTGGGTGTATCGAAGCGATGAGTTGCTACTCTCGTGAATACGTCAATTGATCTGAGCCTGAGTCCAGTGGGAACCTGATTCATTACTCCCCTTGCTCGGCGTCTCGACGGCGCTCTTGACGTTCTTCTTCTTCAACGCGGGCCATCTCGATCACTTCCACGACTTCATCGACATCGGCGTCTTGCAGGTCTTCTTCAAATAATCCAGTTAGCACGCTATCGGCTTCCAGGGAACCATCTTCATACAGCGCCCAGATTTCCTTGGCGTAGTGTGTGTTGAGCAATTCAGGTGCAAACTGGCCGTAGTAGCGACGCATATTGTTCACATCGCGCGCCAGCATGAACTCGGCATTGTTGTTGCCGGCGGCATCAATCGCCTGGGGCAGGTCGATAATCACCGGACCCTGATCGTCGTCCAGCACATTGAATTCTGAAAGATCTCCATGGATCAGTCCGATACTGAGCATCATGGCCACGTATTGCATGACCAGGGCATGATCTTCCAATGCCTTCTCGGAGCTCATGGTGATGTCACCAAGCCGAGGCGCGACATCGCCCTGGGCGTCGGTGATCAACTCCATCAGCAACACACCATCCAGGCAGTCGTAGGGTTGAGGCACACGGACGCCAGCAGCAGAGAGGCGGTACAGGGCATCAACCTCGGCGGTTTGCCAAGTCTCTTCCTGCTGTTGACGGCCGAACTTCGAACCTTTCTCCATCGCACGAGCACGGCGACTGTTGCGGACCTTGCGGCCTTCCTGATACAGCACAGCCTGTTTGAAACTGCGCTTGATCGCCTCTTTGTAGACCTTGGCGCAGCGCACCTCATCACCACACTTAACCGTGTAGACATCCGCCTCTTTGCCACTCATCAAACGGCCGATGACTTCGTCGACCAGGCCGTTTTCGACCAATGGCATGATTCGCTTGGGTGTTTTCATGGGAGTGATTTTACGCTATTTGTTCCTAGGGAGCCTCTGAATAAGTCTGGGCGGATTGGATTGAGATGGCAAATGGGACCAATCAAAGCGCATGAACCGAGTCATAGTGGTGCTATGACTCGGTTCATGCCATGTCATCCAGTGGCAGAGTGGGCGTATGTGACGCTCAAGACAGCCGGTCATGGCTTGTTCAGAGGCTCCCTGGCCTCTTGGGTGGCTTTGGCTCATGGGAGTGACTACCGATGTTGGGGATATCCCTCGACTGCGCTCGGGGAACAGCGGGACTGTTGCGTTGGGTGGAGTGCGGACCCGTAGTTGGGAGGTCACTCGCCGGTGCTTGGCACGACGGTCGAGACAGTACGCCATGAACACTTGCATGTGTACTTAGGAGGGTCGTATACCGCTTGAAATCAATTAAATGACCCCTTACTCTACCCGTATGAGCAAAATAACAATCCAAACCTTTCTCGATAACCAGTGGCACGATGCCGCAGAGGTGGTGTTTATCAAACCAGAACTGGGCCACCGTGGCCAATCGCGGCTGGACTATCTGCCTCAGTATGTCATCGAGCATATGGATGGAGATGATGAGGGCGGTGCCCGGGTCAGTGGACGCTATCCGGTCAGCTTCGAAAGCCACACGGCATCCGACTGGCCTGCGTTTTTACTGGACCTGCTGCCGGGGGGTGAAGGTCGACGCCGCTGGATTGATCGATTGGATTTGTCGATGGGCCCGAGTAGTGAGCTGGCCTTGCTGCAACATGCGGCTGCCAATCCTGTCGGCCATTTGCGCATCGCAGAATCGGTGGCCTCGGTGCATCGATCGGCCCCTGCGCTGCCGGACGAAAGCGGTGTGCTGACTTCAGCGGCCCAGCACAAGGGGTTTTCTCGTGAGAGTCTTGTTCGTCGCCAGGAACACTTCATCGAGTATGCCTACCAATTAGGTGCGGCGGTTTCCGGAGCAACGGATGTGCAGGGCGAGGCGCCGAAGTTTCTGTTGGTGCAGAACCTCGCTGGTCGCTGGCATGCTGAAGGCGCACTGCAGGATCTTCAGGTGACGCAGCACTGGATCGTCAAATTCGCCAGGGGCAAAACGACTGCCGACCAGACGGTGTTGCGCAATGAATCCGGTTATCTGGAGGTTGCGCGTCAATTCGGTCTGACAGTGGGCAAGCCTCTGCAGTATGAAGAAGGCGCCCTGTTCATTCCGCGCTTCGACCGCTTGCAGCGCGAGGGCAAAACGCAGCGTTTGGCGATGGAATCGCTGTATTCGCTGGCAGGTGTCTGTGGTTTTGGTGTCGCGCCAAGGCATGAACAACTGTGCCATGACTTGATGGAGCAGATCTTACCAGAGGATCGGATGGACCAGGCTCTGGAATACATCAAGCGGGACGTGTTGAATGTGATCATGGGCAATACCGATAACCATGGTCGAAATACGGCCGTTCTGCGTGATCAGTCCGGGCGGATCACGCTCAGTCCCTTGTATGACTTTGCGCCGATGTATCTTGACCCAGAGGGCATTGCCCGAGTCACGCGATGGGACAACTCACGGGAAACAGCAGGCCAGCCTGACTGGCGATCCGTTGCGGCATTTTTTGAAGCCTGGATGTCTACCGATACACTTATCGATCGACTGGCCGATCTCATTGAACCACTGAGCACGCTGTCAGGGACCATGCAATCAGCCGGCATTGATCCGGCCATCATTGAACGCTGTCGTCCACTTGTTGACACAGTGACTGATCAGTTCCGAGGATTACAAAATGCCTAGAGTCAAGATTGAATCACTCGACCCGACCACATTCAATGAACGCAAGCTGTCCCTGCTTAAGCAATTTCCAGAAGGGGAGATGACACTGGGTCAGGCCACAAAAAGCATGCGCCTGCTATTGGGCATGACGCAGGACGAGTACGGCAAGAAGATCGTTGGGCTATCCCGAAAAGTGGTCAGCGCCATCGAGAATGATCGGCACAACCCCGAGTTGGAAACCCTTCAGAAAATTGCCCGACCCTTTGGCCTGAAGGTCGGGTTTATGCGTTGAAATTGATTTGAGTGCCTCAGATTTTTTTACCGCGCAGATCGGATAGTGTATTGATTGCGTGTTGATTGAATTCAGAGGCGTGATGAGGCCTGGAGGCCCCTCGACTACGCTCGGGACGATGGGCCCTGAGTTTGGAGTTGCTTCTCCCTTCCGCGATCATCCATCCCAACCCTCCTTAACCGAAGGAAGGAGTAAATAGGCTCAGCGCTTGCGCCGATTACTCGCACGTGACGCTAACCGCTGCCTGAGCCGTTGGTGCTTGAGCAGTCTTTCAATGGCCTTTTTGGCCT
>QIKT01000149.1 GCA_003233095.1 Oceanospirillales bacterium
GCTGTTTAACCAACAAGATCGGGACATCTGGCCAAACTCGGGTTTTCCGTAGTCGATCACGTCAAGTCCGACAGGCTAGAGGCCGCCAAATGAAAATAATTCTTCATTCAACGGGCAATTGTCCGGGGCTGTTTGGGCTTGGTGGCCGGATCCCACTCATAAAACCAATTGGCCGGAATCAGGCAGCGATGTTGTTGCCGCCAGGCGTTGCGAAAGGTCGGCTTGCCGGCCAGGGTAGTGCTGAAAGCCTCGTCCGGACGGGAGCGGCAGTTGGAGCTGGCAAACTTCGCCAGGCTGCCCTTCGCCCAGGAGGGAATGAAGGGCCAGACCATGGGCTGCATGATGCGCGCGCCGTCATTCTGATGAATGATCGGCATGTGTTACCAGAGCACTTGCCCGTCCGAGTGTGCCGAAGGCCTAAGGGTCGGGTGAACGTTGTAGCGCTCGATGCCGACATGACTGACCTCCAGGTCATACTCGGCGTGAATCTCGTAGTAGCGAAGAATTTCCTCGAAGCTCGCAACGATGGCCAGTCGTCCGCACATCTACAGGCCCCGCATGGCCTCATGCCGCAATCGGGCTTGATGCGGCTGGTGGATGGCCTGATCAATCTGATCGAGCATGGTCTGCTGGTCGCGATTCAGAATGCCCTTGAGCACCAGGTAATTCGACGCGTGATCGCTGCGGAAGATGGTCTTTTGAAGATCAAGCGTCTCGATCAGCAGGCGCATTTCCATGAACAGTCCGTGCTGGTCGAGTTCGATGAAGCGGCCGCCGTGCTGTGCATACCCTTGCTCGAAGCGTTCCTGACCGCGCGGAAAAGACAGCACCAGTGTGGACAGGTAATCGGGCTGGCCGGCATTCATCAGCTCGCCCGATCGGGTGGCGTGCTGGACTGAGTAGTTCATCCCGCCCAGGCCGTTGAGGATCATCACTGAGGAGCGCAAACCGGCGGCCCTGATCTTTTGCAGCGCGTCCAGTGAGCTGTCGAAGGTTTCGCCCTTGTTGATGAACTGCAGTACTTCATCGTCGCCTGATTCGCAGCCGATGTAGAGCAAGTCCAGGCCCAGCGCTTTGAGCTCTGCCAGTTCATCGGCTGTCTTGTGCATCAGGTTGCGCGGCAGGCAATAACTGGAGACACGCTGCAGATTGGGAAAGATCTCGCGAATGGTCTCAAGAATGAGTGTCAATCGTCGGATCGACAAGGTCATTGCGTCGCCATCGGCCAGGAAGATACGCTGAACGGGCAGGCCGTCTGCACGGAGTTGCATCAGCTCGGCGCGAACCTGATCGATCGGCTTGTGACTGAAGCCTTTCTGCTCGGCGGTGTACATCTCGCAGAAGCTGCACTGATTCCAGGAGCAGCCATTAGTGACCTGCAGGATCAGTGATTTCCACTCGCTGGGTGGGCGAAAGACCGGTTCGATGTAGTTCAGTGGATACATACGCTCATTATGCCCGTAGAGTGGCTAGCATCAAGAGCCGTGGGTTCAAATGGCCATGAAGAGGACCGCTGCACCGGTCAGGGTGCAGCGGTCGTTCAGGCTTCAATCGTGTCGCTGACTGATGTCGCCGGGCTCAACTCGGGCGATGCGTTGGCTTTGACTGTAGTCCTACGACCTGGCCTGGCTTTCATCGACTGGCAACAGCTGCAAGCTGCTGCTGCGGATCAGCGCAAAGTCGCCATTGGCATGAGACTCGATGCGCCACACTATGCGCGAGGCATCGGTGCCCATCACGGTCAGGCGATCGGGTCGAAGCTCACCCAGCAGCGTTTCGTCGTGCTTACGCCTCTTCGCAGCTCAAGCCTTGTACATGGGTCAAGCGGATCAGCGACTGTTGGCCGCTGCCGAAGGCAGGCAGCAGCGACTCATAACTCATCGAGCCTGCACTGCAATCGAAGCTGAAACGCATCTGGCCCCAGGGGGTTCTGATGACGTCGGCTGGGTCAAAATCGGCGCCAAACCGGCCACCGGTCAGTTGCAGTGCCTCATCGACGATGATCTCGTTATCGATCACCCGTCCATCGCCGAAAATCCAGACCTGCTGGCCCTGATCATCGTAAGTGAACCAGTAGATCAGCACGCGAATGTCATCGATCTGTTCAATGACGAAGCCTTCGCCGTCATGGGTCGGGTCGTACCAGGAGCCGGTGACCGAACTGCTGACAGTATCGCCGCCATCGGACTCACAAGACAGATCAAGTGGATTGGTCAATCGGATAATCGATTGGCGCAGCGATCGGCCGTCAACGTCGTGGCGCATCGAGGCATTATCGCAGTCACTGAAGATGAAGTGGGCGCTGCCGGCACGGGTTCGCTGGACACTGGCCGGGTCGAAGTTGGGTCCGAACTCCCCGCCCGAGGTGACCAGCAGGTCAGGGAAGTACAGCTCGTTGGGTCGAACCTCACCATCTCCCACCAGCCAGCGCGGGTTGCCTTCAGCATCATAGGTAAACCAGAACATGATGGCGCGCTCATCAGACAGCATCTCGATCAGAAAACCCTCGCCATTGTTGTCCGGGTCAAACCAGGCAGCAGTCTGCCCCTGACCGACCAGGAAGGCATCGTCTGGCGTCTGATTGGAGAGTTCGAATTGAAACATCCGATCCTCGCTGCCCGCGCCGAGCGGGTTGGTGTCGCCATCCAGGTTGACCCAGGTGCCCTGGCTGAAATCAACCACCGTCTGGGGATTGTCATCGAGTTGATTACCGACCATGTCTCGGGCCTTGAGTGCCAGGGTGATGGTGGTGGGCTCTTCCACCAGACCGGCGTTTGCATCGCTGTCGAATCGCACGGGGATCCTGACGCTGTCGTCTCTATAGCGTCGGTAACCGTCCAGGCCAAATCCGGGTGAATCCAGCCACGTCGGGTCTCCCAACTCGCGGGCCAGAATGGCACTGGATGTAGAGAATCGGGTCTGCAGATCACGATTGCCATTGATCATCATCCCGGGAAACAGGGATGCTTCGCCGAGGGTCCTCCAGCGCATGGGCTTGTCGAATCCGATCCACAATTCATAGTTCCTGTCGAGCGCGACCACTTGCAACTGCTCCACGTGCAAACGTTGGCTGAGAACACCGTCCGGGTCCCATTCGGCATTGTAGACGATGGCACCGGTGGCCTGATCGTAAATCCGAACAGAGGCAGCACTCGGAGCGCCGGCCATGTTGTATTGCAGCATGGTGAAGGCGAGGGCCATGTTGTCGCGGACGCGCCGAATTTCCGATTCCGGCAGGACGAAGCCATCGTGCAGGTTGGTGCCCAGACCGTTGTAGTCGGTGCCGTGGGTGTCGAAGGCCGGTTCCAGTTCAACGGTAAATGCGGGCACCTGGTAGACATCGGCGAAATATTCGTCGGTGGTGCCAGAGGAAATACCCCCAAACCCGGCGAACAGTGACGCTGGATATGCTCGGTTGCCGGGCTGTGTCGCGTTGAAGCTGCTGAAGTCATCGAGAATTGCTTTCTGAATGCCCTGCAGCACCCTATCGTTTCCCGCAGGAATGAAGACTTGGGCACCAAAGGAATGGACGTCCGTATACATGCGTAAACGGTCTCCGGGCGCCATCTCGGCAGCCGCCTGCATGGCCTGGATTTCTGGTTCACTGGCCGCTGACTGGCCGTGATGAACGATGCTTTGAGGGACAGGAGAGTTTCTGGGGTTACCGGAGCCAAAGCCGGGGTTGTTGTTGCGGTTCAGGTCAACCCCAAGCAAGTGATCGCCGGTGGTAGTGATGATCTCGTCCACACCGAGCATGTTCTTGCGTCGCATGCGCCCATCTCGTGGAGCATCAGCGAAGTCTCCGCTGTTCAGATAGTTACTATCCGGGTATCGCTGTGTTTGCAGGAAGCCGTCGATGTTCAGCACTGGAAGAATCAGGATACGACCATTCTCCATTAAATAATCGACCCAGTAGTCGTCGCCCTGATTGGCAGCCAGGTATTCTATGATGGCGGTGGTCACTTCGGGCGATTGCCATTCTCGGGCGTGAATGCCACCCTGGATCATGATCGAATATTCCGGGTTGCCCTTTGCATCGGATGCATCGACATCCGAGAACACATAGGCCCAGATGTCCCGGCCCTGGCGAGTCTGGCCGACGATCATGCCCTCGATCTGATCCGAGCCTGCCATCAATGCCTGGTGTTGCATGTGCAAGCCGTCATAGGTCCGAAAACCATCGAAGGCATCGGGGGTGTCGACCGGAAAGGGCACTGGATAGCCCAGACCCAGATCACCCGAGGTTTGAGTCCAGTTGACCAGTCGCTGTGCGCCCGCTGCGGTGTGCAACAGCAGGATCAGGACTAGCCATGATGACCGTTGAAAACCGCTCATTTCAGAACCTCCTGACGGTCCATGACATCCATCGCGATCAGGGCCTCATTATCGCGACGCTGTATCATCACCAGTCGAGATAAATGACGCCCGGCAGGGGCCAGTTGCAGATACTGACCCAGCAGCATCGAGCGGGTGAGTGTCGGTTCTGTCTTGCTCAGGGCAAATGCACTGGCAGTCCCGCGTTCGGCCGAATCAAGGTCGTCAATCGCGGTGGTGATCAGTCGACGATCATTTGGCAGAGCAAGGGCCTGTTGAGTGAATGCGAGACGATAGAGAGTCAGCGGGGTCTTGGGAGCTTCAATGAGATATTGACGAATGGCGATGGCCTGTTGACGGCCCATTCGCGCATCCAGCAGGCGCAGGTGCAGCGCCTGATCAACGGAGTGACCGTGGGTCAGGATCTGTTCGGACAGCGTCAGGCGCCAGCTCATGCTCTCGACATGATCAATCATCTGGTTGAACACGCTGGCTCGAATCGAGCGATGGTCCTGCGTGTTCAACAGCCAGTCTGTCAGAGCCTCGCTTGCACCTTGATTGACAGCCTGTGTCAGTGCACGCGCGGTTCCGGCGATCGACTGGCGATGGCTGAGCTGATTAAGATGTTGATCCAGCAAGTCAAGTTGATTGGCGACAATGAATGCGTTCGTCAGTTGTTCTGTATCGAACAGAATCCAGGTATTTCGTGTTGCAGAAATTTCTGCGCCGATGGTGTATTTAGGTACCTGATGGCCATATCGATCGGGGTGATCGGTCATCACTCGGGGTTGATAATCTTCGAGCGCCGTCAGCGTCTGATCCAGGGTCGGATCACTGGGTTGGTTCGCCAGTGCACGGATCCACACCACCAGCATTGCTTCAAACTGTTCGGGCTGGTCGACCCATCGATGCTGTAAGTTGGCCAGTCGATTCTGCAGTGAGCTGGCATCGAGCAGATAGGCCTGCTCGGTCAGCAGATCGGCTTCGGCGATCACCGACGGCGATTCGATGGCAGGTGATCCGAGCACAACCCCAGGGGTGACAAGCACGACGAGCACGACGAGCATGATTCGGTAGATTCCAGGCGGCTTGGCTGTCGTCATTGTGAGTCCATCGATTCTGAACAGAGGCATACAGTGTCTCCTTGATTGTTGATTCAAGACAGTTCGGCGACAATCTGTCGCAGCTGGTCGAGCCCATCCATCAATCGGGGGCCGGGTCGACCCAGATAGGCTTCGCTGATGCAGTAAATCTGATCGCGCAGGATGGCGGGGCTCAGCGACAGGTAGTCTCGTCGCTTGACCACCTCGGGCCGATACTTCTCGAACGGCACGCCGCACCAGGCAATCACGATGGCATCCGGGTTGATCCTGGCCAGTTCCTCGTCACTCAGTGGACGGCTTTGGATATCCTCATGACCGAGCGGATTTCTGGCGCCCGCGCATTTGAGCATCGGTGTGACCCAGGATCGACGACCCGGCACGATGACCGGCTTGGGCCACCATTCGACCAGAATGCTAGGCCCGTCCTGATGTCCAGGGTGCGGGCTGCCCATCGTTTGAAGAAAGTGTTCGGCCAGTGCATCGCCTC